>JBBKVU010000366.1:0-10574 GCA_037968595.1 Comamonas sp. | reverse complement strand
ATCCGATGGCACCGAGGATGCAGGCGAGTGCAATCACGGCGCCAATGATCTGCAGCAGCGTGCGAATCATGCCGTCAGCAGCGCGACCGGCTTCTGGCCGCCGACGCCTGGATGGAGTTCAGCCGACTGCCCTGCTTTGAAGCCAGCGAGCAGATGGCCGGAGTCAAGTTTGCGGCCCTGCGTCGAGTCGCGCGGCTTCGCTGTGCCCATGTCGCCGTACTTCTGCTCCTTGTAGGCCAGCACCAGCGCGGTGTCTGCGACAGGCCGGGGCATGGGCGCGACCTTCTCTGCCACGGCAAGTGCCCATCCTTTGGCAAACAGATCGCCGCGCGCGGTCTTCGTGGCCTGTTTGCAGTTGCGCGGCTGCTTGGCGATGTGCTCCAGGCGCTGGCGCGCGCACTGGCGCACCAGCACTTCGCACGCGTAGCCGGCGATAGCCGGCGCGGCGTCTATGCCAATGAAGACCCAAAAGCGCTTGCGCACATAGGAGCCGGCACCGTTGAGGTCGTGCTCCACACGGGTGAAGAAATCGCAGCCAAACGCGTCGGCAATCACCCGCACCAGTCGCACCTCCCAGTCATTGGCGGCAATGCCTGCGGCGCGGGCTTGAGCTTCGTGCACATCTAGCAGTGAGATGTCTTGCTCTCGGACGTTGAACTCCTGCATCAGCTTCTGCGCCTGCCGCATGGCGGCAGCGGCTTCATGTTCGCCCGCGCTGCGGCCCAAGGCCAGGCACTTCTTGATTTTCTTGAGTGCTTCGTCGCGTGTCATACGGCCGCCAAGTCCAGGTTGATGGCGTCATAAGCGCCGGTGCTGTTGCGTTGGTAGACGCGCACGTAGGTGGCTGTACCAGTGGACTGGATGCTTTCTTTGATTGCCTCCGTGGCACGCTTCCACTCGGCATCTTTGATTTCCAGGCGCAGCAGTTCCAACACTGCAGCGGTCTTCATCTGTCCTTTGGTATCGGTGCGGAAAGCGCGATCCACAAGCACTCGAATGTTGTCGCTGGCGCCCTCGCTCCAGCGCTGGATACAGGTGTTGATCAGCGCCTTGGCTGCCTCGATTTCTTCGGTGAAGGTGATGCGGTCGGCTACCGAGCGGATGACCTTGAACTGGCCGTCATAGGTCGTGATCTGAACGTTGCCCTTGTTGCCGCCCAGTTTCACGTCGAAGCGCTCTCCTGTGATCTTCACCAGGTCTGCGATATCGGCCAGGGCATCGCGCTTGAATTCGACCAGGAGCTTGTGGGCAGCGATGGCGCGCTCGGCCAGGCGACGGGCGACCTCGTCACGCATCAGGTCATGCTCGCGCACCATGGTCTTCGGCACCAGGTGGCCGGAAGCATTTGCCATGTAGCCGTTGGGCACAGCGGGAATGGTTTCAAGAATATTTTGTTGGGTCATCTGTCGTACTCGTTGAATAAAGGGGTCAGCAGCGCACGCCCTGGCTGGGAATAGCCAGGAAGTCATGGGCGCCGGGGCGCGCAGCGCTGGCGCGCGCAGCGCTGGCGCGCGGCGGGCAGTACTCGCCTTGCATCACGTGAACGATGCGCGGGGTGGCGACTTCGCACACGATTGGCTCTATCGCGGCTTCGTTGGTCGACGGCAGTACCGCAGCGACCGCGTTCACCGAGTTGCGCGGCTTGCGCGGGGCGTTGCCGTTCTCAGGGAACAGCGGACGAGCCGCAGGCCGGATGCTCCACATCCGCACGCCGTCTGCGTTCGGGGCGACCTGAATCCAGCGGCAGTCGCGCAGGTTAGCCAGGCGCTTCTTCAGTTGCGCGGGCGTGTCCGTCGGCACGGCCTTGGCCAGGTCGTCCTCGGCTTGTGCGCCCAGCTTGCGCAGCTGGGCGATCACGGCGGCGCTTTCCGCGCTCATGTTGGATTTGCGGCCCATGTTCAGACTCGTTTCTGATCTGGAAAATGAATGGGGCTGCACGTGGCCCGGAGATCTCGGGCATATGCAGCCACGGCAAGCGCTTCAGCGCGGCGCCCGTCTTCGTCCAGCAGAGAAACGGTTGCACGATGGACCTGCATTAGTGCCGCGAGCACCACGCCCACGTGAAGAGCCCCATCGCCAAACATCTCGGCAACCTTGACCGCCCAGTCATTGGCCATCTGCTCGAATTCGGCTTGGGTGCGCGGACGTTCCATGTTTTGGGTGTTCATCATTTCGTCTTCTTTCCAAGGAGTGCGGCAATCCGCGCGGCCGTAGCCGCATCGGGTTTAGCCGCGTTGCGCGTGCGATCGTCAATGGCCGCAAGGGCCGGGTCCTTGGCGACCAGCGCGCCGACGCTGGTGATACCGCCATTGACTTGCAAGGAGCCGCGCTGCGGCGTGTTTCTCCGGTCCTGCTCTGCCTTGGCCTCGGCCTGGCCTTCGCTGGCATCTGCCTGCCGCGTCAGGACCTCGTACAGGTAGGCATTGCCCGGCAGCGGTGTTTTCAAGGTGCCCTTGTCGACCGCCGCGAATACAGCGGCGAAAGCTGCTGTCCACTGCGGCTGCCCAACCTGCCAGGTGCGGCCTTTGCGCTCGATGTAGCCGCGGCTGATGTCGGGCACCAGCTCGGCCAGCACCGCGCGCACCTTAGGCATGCCCAGCTTGTGCTTGGCCGGCTTGAACAGGCGCAAGTAGCGCAGCACCGTGCCGCCCACGGAATAGTGGGAGCACAGCAGATCGCGCACCAGCTGTCGCACGGCGTCGTCGTCCACCATGCGCATCAGCACCGAGTCCATGCTCTCCTCGGCGCCGCAGCTGCCGCAGGTGACAGTCAGAATGTTGCTCATCGCTCCAAACCTCCGCACATCGCGGCGCCTTGTGCCATGCCCTGCTGGTGAACTGCATCTAGATCGTCGACGCCGATGCTCGGCGGCACTGCAACCCGGAAGAGCACCCAGACCAACGCGCACAGGCAGACCACCAGTGAGATACCCAGCCAGCAGGCAATCGCCACCAGCGGATGATTACGTTTACGCGCCATCAATGCACTCCCTGCACGCGCGGCACAAAGGACACGCCGTCTTCGAACATCTGCATGCTCATGTCAATGGCTGCCCACTCGCTCGGGAACAAGCCGCTCATGACCGCCCGGCCACCGTCGGCCAGGGTGATGGATACAACGATGTGGCGCATCTCAGTACTCCCGCCCGACCTGGGCGACGAGCTTGCCTGTCACGCGGTCCTCGCCACCCTGGTGTGCCAGGTTGATCGCGCCAGACGCCAGATTGTTGATGGCCAGCGGGTAGCACAGCGAACGGGGACCCAGCGTGCGCTGCCCGCGCAGCTTCGTCTCTGTCGTTACACGCAGGCGGCTCACCATGGCGTCGACAGCATCCTGGGTAAAGACCTTTGCGAATTCGCCGCCGACCCTATCCAGCTTGTGGCGCAGGTACGCTTCCACGTCGTTGTCCATCGGTTCAATAAACCGCTTTTCCAGGCGCTGGGTGACCTCACGTACCTCGAAGTTGTTGTCACTGAGCTTCCAGCCCAGCTCGGTCTGCCCGATCAGCAGAATGCCCAACAGCGAGGTGAAGCCATCGTCCAGCTCGTAGAAGGTTTTCATGTGGCGCAGCGTCGGCGTCGCCAGGCGGTGGGCTTCCTCGATGATGAGGATGTGGCGGTTGCCTGCTTCCGCGCTGACGCGCAGCAGTTCGTGCATCTGGTTCAGACGCTTTTGGTGGGTCTGCGCCACGGGCGTGCTGGGCGACAGCCGGCGCATGATGGAGGTGACGATGTCCTCGGCGCGCAGCGGCCGGCCCTTGCGCATGTCGTCCTCCATGCCAATCACGTAGGGCTCAACCATGGTCACAGGGCGGTCACTGGCCTTGATCCAGTGCGCCAGGTCCTTGCGCACTGTGGACTTGCCCGCGCCGCTTTCCGCGATCACGGCCAGCATGCCGCCGAATTCGGCGACATTGCGCACCGCGCTGCGCACCTTGCGCAGGTTGTCGTTAAGGAACACATCGGTCACGCCGCGCATCTCGTTGATAAAGGGATCGCGCGCCAGATTGAAGTAATCCCGGGCTTCTGGGGTGATGCGGTGGTTGCCAGGTAACATGTCTTCGTCCTTGAGATGGTTGTTTTGGGGGCTTGGAGTCGAGGCATTTGCCTCAGTGAGCTGGGCAGCGCGGGAGGTGCAATTCGCGCGCTGCCTGGCGCACTCTTCAAACGCCGTTGCGGCCTTTTCAGGTGCAACGCCGTGTTGAATCAGGATTTCGGTAATGCGGGCCATGAGCTGGGCTTTAGCACCAGGCTTGCGTGGCCAGCGGTCGTGTTTGATGATCAGATTGACGGTCGCGGGGCTGTAGCCGCATTGGCGAGCTAGCACGGATTGGTTCAAGCCGGCTTCTGAAAGCAAGGTGTGCAGGTTCAACATCACGCGCCTCCCACGGCGCGCAGGCCGCCAAACTGTTCTACCTGGTCGTCGTCGCAGTCCGTGCCGCGCAGGAACTGCGCCACCAAGGCGTCAATTTGTTCTTGAGCCATGGCCTCTGGCCAGCGCCCTTTGATGAAACGGTTTTCATCCCGCGTGATGCTGCGGTCGATCTTTTTGGCGATGCGCTGAATAGCCTCCGACGTGTCCACCAAGTTCAATGCATCCGCGTTGGCCAAGGGGTTGCGAACCTCCACATCCGTGCCCTTGCGCACCATGTAGGTCGGGATAATCGCGTCACGCATGCGCTTGAGCGGGTCGATAGCGCCACCCATGACTTGCGGTCCCTTGCCCTTGGCCATGGCCTTGCGGACCTGGGCCGCTTCGGCCACCGTCTTGGCTCCGGTGACCATCAACTCGATCTCCTGCAGGTTGCGTTGGGCAGGCGTGTCAGCATGGCGCTTGAAGCTCTCGCCGATCACTGCCGCGCCTTCGTGGAAGCCAAAGGCGCCCTCGACCTTGGGCTCGAGCACATAGAAGCACTCGTGTCCCTGATCGTCCACACCGACCGCCTGGGCCGAATCCTGGCGCCAGGCGTTGCGCACAATTAGCAGCTTCTGGCCGACGATGACGCCGGGCACGCTCGACACATCCCAGCATTGGCCGCGGAACTCCACCTCCAGGAAGCCATTGACCACACGCGACTCCGGAGCGGAAACTGCCAGTTCACGGCACAAATCAATGCCCGGGGCCAGCATCAGCTGATCAGGCGCGATGTGCATCCAGGCCGAAAATCGGGTCATGTTGTGGCGCGTGTGGATCTGGGTGGCATTGAACCAACGCGACCACATCACCGCCACAGCGTTGATCTGCTCCAGAGTTTCCAGGGAGACCAGCTTGAAAGCTGTTTCCAAGCTGCGCTCCACGATGTCCTGGTGCTTCTCCACCTGGCCTTTGGCGCGCGGGTTCTTGGGTTTGTTGATCTGCACGCGCACGCGCAGCGCCTTGCAAAGGTTCAGGAACGGTGGGCTGGTGTTCGCGCCACCTGGGTCCAGCATCACCATCCGGGGCACGCCATAGAACGGATCGCCGCCGCGCTGGTGCATCGCCTGGATCAGCACCTCGGCCAGGTTGCCCCCGGTCTCGCCGCCCACCACATACCAAGCGAACACCGTGCCGCTGGTGTGGTCGGTCACCACGTAGCGCCACAGGCTGTCCATGATCTGGCGCGTGAGGTTCTTGGGCTTGTTCGAGTAGTAGTCGGTCCAGTCGGCCACACGCAGGCCCGTATCCTTACCCTGGGCCGGCAGGTAGTACATCACGCAGCGGCTAGCATCAATCTGCCAGCAGTGGTTCGGATGCAGGCTCGCCATGCGAATGGCAGGCGATGGGGCGAGTAACTGGTCAGGATGCAGTTGGTACTTGCGCAGCGCCGCGATGATTGCCGATACCGACAAAGGAACGATCTCGCCATCGGTGGTCACGCGCTCGGCACGGATCAGTTCATTGGCGCGCAGCTCTTCTACTGCGTCACCCACAGACATGATGCGTTTGCCGTTCTTGCGCATGTGCTCCATCACGTCCAGGCTGATGACCGCAGCCTCCTGACGCGTCAGCGCCGAGGTGCCGGCATCCTTGCGGCGCTTGCGCGGCTTGGTCGTGTTCACGGCCACTTCGTTGATCTTGCGGACCACCGTCTGGATGGACAAGCCCAATTCCTGGGCCGCCTCGGAGTAGATCGCGGTTTTCTGGCCCCAGCCAGCCGCCTGCACGGCCTGGCCGAAGTGCACCAGCCGCTGTGTCATCGCAGGGTTTGGTGTGGCCATCATCAGTGCGCCGCCCCGGCCGCTGCATCGGGAATGGCCGAGGTATCCAGCCAGGCCGGCGTGGCAGAACCTATCGTCAGCTCAACGCCCATGCGGCCGGCCACAGTCATCAGGCGCTCCAGCACCAGCTCCAACTGGCCCTTCACCCAGACGCGCTCGTCGCGGCCCGTTTCTTCGCCATGGGCCACCAATTGCTCCATGCCGTCGCGCAGCGGCCCGAGGACTTCGGCCTCGATGCCTTTGGCCACTTCCTGGACCTGGCTGCGCAAATGCGCCGCCAGCTCATCCTGCGTGGCATGCGCCAGGCGCCGGGCCTGCTTGCGCAGGTCGGCCACGGTGCCTTCCATCACTTTCTTGCTGGCTGCGAAGTCTTCCGCCTGATCGCGCACGTCCTGCAGCTCGGCCGACAATGCCTCTTTTTCTTGGGCGTGGCGCACGGCCAGTTCCTGTAACAGGTCAATCACATCGTCACGGCTCTGGGCTTCTTCCACAGCCCGGCGCACCAATTCCTGGGCGGGCGCCGGCAGGGCCTTGATGGCGTTGTAATCGCGCTGGTGCAAGCCAAGGCGCTCGGCTTGCTCAAAAGCCTCTTGACCAATGGCACTACGGGCGGCAGACAGATGTTGCAAACGCTGATAAGACTTGCCAAGCTTGATCTTGCAGAACTCATCCAGGGATTCAAATTTGTCACCGGTGACAGACCTTGGATTGCGAAGGATCGCCCAAGCCTTTGATTTCTTTACGTTCTCAAAGACGGAAAGCATTGCAGAGCTTGTCACGGTGACAACAAAATCCAGCGCTTCCAGGCGGCCTAAATCGACGCCTGCCTCCAGGACTTCATCCATGGCTTCATGTGCCACAGCCAACTGTGCGGGGACGGACTCAAGCGCGACCAGTGCGGTTTCGTTCAACACCGGCTCGGCGGCCGGGGCTGTGATAGTTTTAGGGGTGCGTGCCATGTGGTGGTTCTCCTCAATTGCTCAATGTGTAGTTGCGCTGCATCTGGTCCAGATCGCTCTTGGCACGGTCAAATTCGGCCATCGAGCGAAAGGTCAGGCGGCTGAAACGCGGGGTCAGGCGAAAGCGTTCTGTGGCGGGGTCTTTCTCGACCCAGCCCTTGGTGATCAAAATGGCGGCAGTGCGTGTCACGGCAGGAGGTGCGCAGCGCATGGCAGCGGCCAAGTCCTTGTTGCTCATGCCATCCATCACGCGGCCGACCAGCAGCTCCAGCATGTCCAGGGCACGCAGGGTCGCGGCGCCGGTCTTGGCGTCATCCGCTTTTGCATCGTTCACGGTCAAAGCTCCAGTTGCGGCGAGGCGTAGCGCGCCACGTTGTGGTGGTGATAGGCAACCTGCTCCAGGTGCAGGCGCAGTGCATCCGCAGTTGCTTCGAGGTCGGCCGAGCTGGGGTCGGCATAGAACTTGGTCAACAGGGCCAGCGTGGCTGCGCAGCTGCTGTTCATGGCCAGCAGCTCGGTTTCAGTCACTGCGCGGCCCGTGGGCATGGGTATGACCAGGCGACCGGCTGCGCCCGCATACCAGTCGGTCACGAAATGGCAGCCGCACACCATCTCGTAGGTCGGTATTAGGTTGGCCGGCATACGGCCCGTGCCCAACCACTTGTAGAGGCTGTCGTGCGTCACGCCCATGCGGTCAGCTACGCGCTCTACGCTCAGGTTGTTGCGGTCCTGCGCGAACTCCTTGCACAGGCGCAGCGCATGCACCAGGCTGTTGGCGCGCATGTGTTTCCAATTGCGGCGCGTCATTGGAAATGCTCCGCTGAAGCCGTTTCCAAAATCGCTTCACCTTGGAAATCCATGCGCTGGCACAGTCCGTCCATCGCACTGAAACGGGAGAAAACCATGGAATCACGCAACTTTGATGAGCTGGCAGGCCGCATCGAAGGCGTCGGGCAGGCCCTGCTGCTTTTGACGGCCGCGCTGGAAATGCAGGGAGTCATTGATGGTCCTCGAATGTCGCGGGCTTGGCGCTCGGCGCAGCGTCCGAATGTGCTTCCGGTGCTGGAGACGGCGCGGCACACGCTGGTTGAGATGGCGCAAGCGCTGGACGACGCTCGAACGAAGCGCCAATCACCACCGCGCCCTTGACGAAGCCGTACTGATCAAATTCGCCGTTCACGCAGCAGCCCCTTGCAAGCTGCGGCCCTGGGGGCGCACGGGGGCCACGCGGGCCGGGCGGCTGGTGAGGATGCCGTGCTTCATGCCCAGCAGCACCGCGATGTTGTGGCTCATGCCGCGCAGGCACTTCTTGCGCCCGGCCAGGATTTCACGGACCAGGCTGTGGTGCACGTTGTTCTCACGCGCCCACTGAGAAATGGTGATGCCCTGGTAGTCCAGCCAGGCGCGGGCCTCTATGGCGGTTCGAAGCTTGTTCATGGCGTGTCAGAATCGTGTTGGTAAGTGTTAATTCGGTGTTAATTCAGACGGGGGTCTTCATGGACGACGAAATCCAAAAGCTGCGAAAAGAGGTCGCAGAACTGCGCAAGCAAATCGACGAAGTTGATGACTGGGCAAACGGCATTCAGGTATCACTGATGTATGTTTTGCCGCTGCTGTTGCGCGACCATCCCGAGGTGAAAACCGTGCAGAAAATGTTTGAGCACAGCAATGCTCGCTACGAAGAACTGAAGGCGCATCCCAGCCGAGGAGAGAAGACCGAAACAGCTGCTCTGCATGAATCCCGCAACTTGCTGTATCGCCAGCTGGCTTTGCTGGGCGTGTGGCCAGATGTTGATCCGGACCGACATGCACAAGATTCGATACAGCAGTACAGACGAGACGCGCGGCATCTTCCGGATTGAGTAGGTGCTTGCCATTGCTCCGCGTGGACTCAAGATGCAGCGCCTCGGCAATTGCCGAGATGAACTGGGTGTGGCTGGAGGAATGGTTCATTTTTTTTAACCCTTGTTGGTGTGGCTAAGTGGTAGTTAGCTAGCTTGGGTGTGATTATGGTAGAGAAAACTCTACCAATCAATAGGTTTGAGGTTAATTTTTATGAACCTGCACGAGCGCCTAAAAACAGAGCGCGAGAGGCTGGGCTTCAACCAGACAGCGTTCGCTGCTATGGCCGGTGCCTCAAAGCACTCTCAGATCAATTGGGAGAAGGGACTGGCTTCGCCTAACGCTGCAGCACTTGCGGCGTGGGCTGCGGCGGGACTAGACGTGCTGTTCGTCGTTACGGGGCAGCGCTTGGGCATTCCGGAGCCAGCGGCACAGCCGTTAGCGCGCGACGAAGAAATCCTGCTGGACAACTACCGCAACAGCCCAGCAGATGCAAAGACCGCAATCAAGGCGGCAAGCGATGCGTTTGCGCGCTCTGCGCGCGGCGGGAAACGAGACAAGGCCGCGTGAAGCGGCCAACGATGAAACTTGGGAGGCGTAATGGAGCGAGACGCTGAGCGCATCACGATGAAAACAGCCCTGATACCCTTGGCATTTGCCACACTCTTGAGCGCATCCAGTACATTCGCGCAAAACGCTGCAGATGCGTGGCGCGGTACGCTAACCTCGGCCTATCAAGTCAAGGGAGCAAGCGACAAAGGCAATGGCCGTACCGAGGCTTACGCTTGTTTTGATTCAGGAGCAAAGCCTGAATGGGAGCGCTGTCAGTTGGTTGCCATTGCCAACCGTGACACGCCCACGGGCATGGACTACTACACCCCTCGAACATCTCGCCTGATGGCTTATGGCACCAGCACGTTCTTGCGCAGTGAGATTGCAGTGTTGGACTGCAAAAAACCGCTGTACGTGCTGTACCCATACCTGGTATCAAAACAGAGACAGTTTTTGCTTAAAGCTGTTTCCGTCATGCTGAACGGGAAGGTGGTACTGCAACGGCCTATCCAGTCGCAAAACGTGCTGCAACGCAGTGAAAGCTATGGACACGAAGAGAAGGCCCACTTTATTGCGGATGGGGAGCAAATCGCAGCCCTACGAAAGATCGCACAGGGCGGCAAGGTATCGATCCGATTTACTGGAGAAGCGGGCTCGATGAGCGTAAATCCGCAGGATGCGACGATGTTCAGTCGTGATGTTACCGATGCCCTGGCAATCTATGACGCCCTGAGCGCGGCGATCACGCCAGAGGCGCAGCAAGCGTGCCTAGCTGAGAAGTGACGAAAAGTGGAACATGCGCTGATCAAATTATTCGAGAAACGGGCGAAGTTGCTAGACATACAGCAGAGCAACCCGCGCCACTTTTCCTGCCGTTCATAGTTCCCTCGTCCACAAGACCCGCACGCCCCTGCTGCGGACACTGAAGGCCTACACCTTCAACTGTCCGCCCAGGAGGGGCAATGCAAATCCGAAAATCCATTCCTGTTTGGCTGCGCGCGCCGCGCAGCACGGCCTGGCTGCT
>JBBKVU010000365.1:0-17854 GCA_037968595.1 Comamonas sp. | reverse complement strand
GACTAGGCGCGCGCCCACGCTGGCGCCGCTGCCCGGCAGCAGCTGCAGCGCGGCCCTGGGCACACCGCCTTGGTACAGCAGTCGCACGGCTTCGGCGGCGACCAGCGGCGTCTGCTCGGCGGGCTTGGCCAGCACGCAGTTGCCCGCGGCCAGCGCGGCGGCGATCTGGCCCAGAAAAATCGCCAGCGGGAAATTCCAGGGGCTGATACAGACCACGGGCCCCAGCGGCTGGTGCGTGTGCGGGTCAAAGTCGACGCGCGCCTGGGCCGCGTAAAAACGCAGGAAATCGATGGCTTCGCGCACTTCGGCGATGCCGTTGGCATAGGTCTTGCCGGCTTCGCGCGCCAGCAGGCCCAGCAGCTGGGGCAGGCGCTCCTGCAGCAGATCGGCCGTGCGCTCCAGGGCGCTGGCGCGCTCCTCGGCAGGGGTAGCAGCCCACTGTGGCGCGAACTCCGCTGCCCAGCGCAATGCGGCTTCGATGTCAGCCTCTTCGGCGGCGCGCACTTCGCCCACCACATCCCGGTGATCGGCCGGATTGCGCACCAGCGTCCACTCGGCTGTCCTGGCCACCGACGACTGGGCCAGCATCGGCTCGGCGCTCCAATCCCTGCCTTGCAGCAGGCAGGCCTGCAGTGCGCGCAGCTGGTCTTCGTTGGCCAGATCCATGCCCTGCGAATTGCGCCGGGCCTGGCCGTAGAGCGCGGCCGGCGCAGCAATCGCCGGGTGGGGCAGGCCCAGCGCGCCCTCCTCCTCCGCCATGCGCGTGATGGCGAGCACCGGGTCTTCCACCAGCGCGGCAAGGGGAATGCTGGCGTCGGCAATGCGGTTGACGAAAGAGGTGTTGGCGCCGTTTTCAAGCAGGCGCCGCACCAGGTAGGCGAGCAGCGTTTCATGCGTGCCCACGGGCGCGTAGATGCGGCAGGGGCGGCCGAGCTTGCCGTCCTCGGTGCGGCCGACCACCTGTTCGTACAGCGGCTCGCCCATGCCGTGCAGGCACTGGAACTCGTATTGACCGCTGTGGTAGCTGGCAGGGTCGGCGAGCATGTAGATTGCCGCCATGGTGTGGGCGTTGTGGGTGGCGAACTGCGGGTAGATCTGCTCTGGCGCCGTCAGCAGCTGGCGCGCACAGGCCAGGTAGGACAGGTCGGTATAGACCTTGCGCGTATAGACCGGGCTGCCATCCTGTCCGTCGACCTGGGCGCGCTTGATCTCGCTGTCCCAGTAGGCGCCTTTGACCAGCCGCACCATCAGGCGGTGGTGACTGCGCTGGGCCAGGTCGATCAAGTAGGAGATCACGGCGGGGCAGCGCTTTTGGTAGGCCTGGATCACGAAACCAATGCCTTTCCAGCCGGCCAGCGCCGGCTCGAAGCAAAGCTTTTCCAGCAGGTCCAGCGACAGCTCCAATCGATCCGCCTGTTCGGCGTCGATGTTCAGCCCGATGTCGTAGCGCTGGGCCAGCAAGGCCAGGCTGCGCACCACGGGGTAGAGCTCGTCCATCACGCGGGCGTGCTGGGCGCGGCTGTAGCGCGGGTGCAGGGCCGACAGATTGATGGAAATGCCCGGGCCGGCGTAGACGCCGCGCCCCTGGGAGGCCTTGCCAATCGCATGGATGGCCTGCTCATAGGACTGGCGGTAGCGGTCGGCGTCTTCGGCCGTCATGGCCGCTTCGCCCAGCATGTCGTAAGAATAGCGAAAGCCCTGGGCCTCGGGGCCGCGGGCGTGGGCCAGCGCGGCCGCAATGGTTTCGCCGGTGACGAACTGCTCGCCCATCATGCGCATGGTCAGGTCCACGCCTTTGCGGATCATGGGCTCGCCGCCCTTGGCGATCAGGCGAGTGAGCAGTGTCGCCAGCGACGATTCGCTGTGCGTGGCCACCAGCTTGCCGGTCAGCAGCAGCCCCCAGGTCGCGGCGTTGACGAACACCGAAGGGCTGCGGCCGGTGTGCGACTGCCACTGGCCGTTCGCGATCTTGTCGCGGATCAGCGCATCCCGCGTCGCCGCGTCGGGAATGCGCAGCAGGGCTTCGGCCAGGCACATCAGCGCCACGCCTTCCTGCGAAGAGAGCGCATATTCCTGCAGCAGGCCTTGCACCAGGCCGGCCCGGCCGGCGGCGTTCTTGCGTGCGCGCAGGCGCTCGGCCAGTTGCAAGGCCAGGGCATTCACGCGCTGCGCGGCAGCCGCATCCGTGGGAATGCCGGCCAGCAGCTGCGCCACGGCTTCGGGCTCGGGGCGCCGCCAGGCCTGCGTGATGCGGCGGCGAAGTTCGGAAGACCCGAGCGCTTCGCCGGCGAAGTCCTGGAAAGACGTGGCGGGATGGATCTGCGTGCGCATGTTCATGGAAATTTCCGCGTTGGCTGGTGATATCCCGCATAATGCCGCGTTGTTTTCCGTTTTTTTGTTCATAATTTATCCTATATGCAGAACAAATCACTAGAAGAATCCAGCCCGCTGGACCTGGACCGGCTGGACCTGCGCATCCTGGCGGCGCTGCAGGACGATGGCCGCATCACCAACCTGAAGCTGGCCGACACCATAGGGCTGTCGCCCACGGCCGTGCTCGCGCGCGTGCAGCGCCTCACGCGCGACGGCTTCATTCTGGGCTACGAAGCACGCCTGAACCCCGTCAAGCTGGGCGCGGGCATGCTGGTGTTTGTCGAAGTCCTGCTGGACCGGACCACGCCCAATGTCTTTGAGCAGTTCAAGGCCGCGGTGCAGGTGCGCCCGGAGATAATGGAATGCCATATGGTGGCTGGCGGATTCGACTACCTAATCAAGACGCGCAGTGCGGACATGAACGATTACCGCCAGTTCGCGGGCACCGTCCTATGGCAATTGCCGGGGATACGCGAAACACGCACCTACGCCGTCATGGAAGAAATCAAGAACTCTTCGCACCTGGCTTTGCCGGGAGTGTGAGCGACCCATGTCGCCGACATGCCTGCGCAGGCCGGCCGAACTGGATCCGAGTTTGGATTCGCTTATAAAATAAGCCCCATGCACGCCAACGAACCCCAGGCCCTCCCATGGTCACGTTAACGCCCGTCAGCGAAACGCTGCTCACAGCGGATTCGATCACGGTCGCCTTACGAGATCTAATCCTCACCGGACAATTGGGCATAGGCGTGCAGCTCAAGCAGCAGGCACTTGCCGAGCGCTTCGGCGTCAGCCGCATCCCGGTGCGTGAAGCACTTAAACGGTTGGAGGCCGAAGGATTGCTCGAGCACCGGCCCCACCAGGGCTCCATTGTCTCGTCCCAATCAGTGCAAGAACTTATTGAATCCCTGGACATTCGTATCGCGCTCGAATCCCGGGCGCTACGGCTGGCCGTTCCGCTGATGCAGCCTTCGGACCACCTCGCAGCGCAGAAAATTCTCGAACGGTATGAGGGCAGCGAGTCACCCCAGGAGTGGGCCGAGCTCAATCTCGAGTTCCACCTGACGCTGTACCGCCCCTGCGGGCGCGCTAAGCTGCTCAAGATGATTGAAGAAAGTGTGCGAGGCATTGGTCGCCACCTACGCGCCATGCAGTCGTACAAAGTGGGGCGAAAAACGCCGCAGACCGAACACAATCTCATCCTCCAAGCCTGCATTGGACAGAACGTTGCGCTGGCTGTGGATTTGCTGGAAAAGCACATCGAACACACCCAAGCGACACTGCAGAGCTAAGCGCTAATTCTCGGTCAGAGTGATCACCAAGATCCTCTTTGGCTTGAACTATCTACAAAACGCCGGTCGATACAGAGATAACTCGCGATAACGCACTCGCTTATCGCACTCGCTTATCGCCAGTTATCGCAAAGGGGACGGCTTGGAAACCGATCCAGATCAGTTCAGGTAGCCTTCGACACATTGGCAAGTCCACAAAACCCTGCGGATGTATTGCGCTGCACGCAAGGGGCACTCCATCAGTGCACATTGGGGCTTACCTCTTCCAGCTAGAGGCGGCGCTGACGACGACCCTGATGGCAGGTTGTTTTCAATCCGTAGCGGCTGTATCACTAAGGAAGGTCTGCTTTAAGCACTTTGGGATGTGCTAATACCGACCATGTGAGTCGTTTTTCCAGTTCAGCCAGCTCTGTGGACCGGTTTTCGTCGCTTTCGGCCGGTCCACAGGCCTTTTGGCATGTTGTAGGCGCACTCATGCCTGCACCACCATCAATTTGTGCCGCACCATCCACAGATTGGACAGCGCAAACAGCGTGTGCAACTGCGCAGTGTTCTTCTTCAACCCGCGGTAGCGCACCTTGACGTGCCCGAACTGGCGTTTGATCACCCGGAACGGATGCTCGACCTTGGCCCGGATGCCGGCCTTGAGTTTCTCGACCTTGTTGATCAAGGCATCGATCACGTTGTCTTTGTCCAGCCCCCGGCGTTTGCCCGGGTGTATGGCGATGTTCCAGCGCACGCCGTTTTGTGCATCAGGCCGCTTGGCAGCCCCCTGGTAGCCGGCGTCGCCCCAGGCTTCAATTTCTTCACCGTGCAGCAGACTGTTGGCTTCGACCACGTCGTTGACGCTGCCTGTAGTGTCGCGCACTGTGTGCACCAGGCCCGAGTCGGCATCCACTCCGATGTGGGCCTTCATGCCGAAGAACCACTGGTTGCCTTTCTTGCTCTGCTTCATCTCGGGGTCGCGTTCGCCCGACGCATTCTTGGTCGAGCTGGGGGCCGCAATCAGCGTGACATCCACTGCCGTGCCGGCACGCAATAACAGGCCCTTGGCGCCCAGCAGCTCGTGATGTTGCCCCCGTATTCCCGGACACATTGGATGACATGATGTGTTTAGGAGGCGGACATGCCAAGGACAAGAAGAACGTTTACAGACGAGTTCAAGCGGGAAGCGGTGAAGCTGGTCAAGCAGCCTGGAGCGATGGTCACGCAAATCGCGAGGGACCTGGGCATCGAGCAGAGCGTACTGCGCCGCTGGGTCAGCCAGGAGCAGGACGGTGTCATGGACATGCGAACCAACAAGCCGCTGCGCAGCGAGTCGGCATCTGAGCTCGAACGTCTTCAGCGAGAGCTGCGGCGGGTCACCACGGAGCGCGATATTTTAAAAAAAGCGCTCGGCTACTTTGCAAGGGACCCGCAGTGAAGTACGCCTTTATCGTTCGCCATCGGGACGTGTGGTCCACGCGGGCCATGTGCCGGGCGATGAACGTTTCGACCAGCGGGTCCTACGAGTGGTTTGGTCGGCCTACCAGTGAGCAAAGCCAGACCGATGCAAGACTCACACGCAGCATTCGGCAGAGCTTCGAGCTTAGTGACGGGACCTACGGCAGCCCACGGGTATGGCACGACCTGAGGGCCGCAGGCGAGCACTGCGGCATCAACCGCGTGGCACGCCTGATGAAGCTGGCCAACCTGCAAGCCAGGCGCAAACGCCGCAGACTTCCCGGGGACACGGCAGCAAGCAGGCTGGAGAACCACATCGCGCCAAACCATCTCCAGCACGAGTTCCAGGCACTGGAGCCCAACCAGAAGTGGGTTGCAGACTTCACCTACATATGGACAGCCGAAGGCTGGCTGTACGCGGCTGCAGTCATGGACCTGTATTCGAGGCGCATCGTCGGCTGGTCGATGAGCGACACCATGCAGGCCAGGATGGTGAGCGATGCATTGTTGATGGCCTCATGGCGCCGGGGCAAACCGGCTGCGTTGATGCATCACTCGGACCAGGGTAGCCAGGATGGATTCAACCGGTCGTCGCAACACCGGGTTGCTTTGCGGATTTTAGGTACTCATTCAGTGCTTCAGCCGGGGTTTTCCAGCCCAACGTTTTGCGAGGCCTGTTATTCAAGGTGTTTGCCACCGCTTGAATCTCCTGCTCGCTCCATCGACAAAGGTCAGTGCCTTTAGGAAAGTACTGGCGCAGCAGTCCGTTCGTGTTCTCGTTTGTGCCGCGTTGCCATGGGCTCTGAGGATCGGCAAAAAAGACCTTCACTCCGGATTCGATAGTGAACCGGGCATGGTCGGACAGCTCCTTGCCACGATCCCACGTCAATGACTGCCACAGCTGAGTGGGCAGCGTGGTCACTGTTCTTTGAAGTGCGTTGGCCATGGTGATGGCCCCGTAGCCTGCGAGCGCAGGACCGTTCTTCGTGCGGGGAATCAATCCATAGCCCACCTCGCGAGGCAAATGCACGAGCATGGTGAAGCGGCTCGATCGTTCCACCAGCGTCCCGATGGCAGACCTGTCCAGGCCGATGATCAGATCCCCCTCCCAATGCCTTGGCACGGCACGATCTTCTGCCTCTGCAGGTCGACTGGAGATCATCACCTCCTCACTGACATGCGCCCATGCTTTGGCTTGGGCCCTAGCCCGTGGCACGCGCAAAGCACGCCCCATCCGCAGATAGCTCACCAACTCGCGCTTTAGAGCACCTCGCCCCTGGATGTAAAGGGCCTGGTAGATGGCTACGTGGGAAATGCGCATGGAATGATCATCCGGGAAGTCGATTTGCAGACGATTGGCAATCTGCTCTGGCGACCAGCCATTAACCCATTTACGGTCACCACGACGGGGCTTGTTGCGACCAATAAATGGAGCTTGCCGAGGGCCCGTAATCTCGTGCCCTTGAGCATAATAGATCTTGCCTTCCAGGCGATCTTGGACATATCGGCACAGACTTGGGTTCTTTACCAGTTTGGCCGGCTTGGGTCTTCTGGCTGCCAACTCGGACTTCCACTGCGCGACCGACGCCCGATACTCGATCTTGCCTGCACGAGTCGCCGCGTTACGTCTGAGCTCCCGTGAAACCGTTGATGGGCTGCGTCTAATACGGCGGGCAATCTCGCGCACCCCCATGTTCTGGGCCCGGAGCAGTCCGAACTCTTCACGCTGCGCGAACGACAGGTACTTCCCGGATATGGGTCTCGATAAAAATAGGGGCATCCCGCCACGATGACGGAACCAGCGTGCGCCGACAACCGGCGATACACCGACCGCCTCTGCAGCTTTCTCACTGGTGATGCCAGTCGCAATCTGTTGCCAGAACAGGCGTTCGATCGCACGCGGAAGCGACGGCGCTCCTGGTGAGTGCATTGCTTCTCGTCCCGTCAGCTTCTGCGTCCATCCCTTGGGTCGTCCCATAAACACCTCCATGATTGAAGTGTTGCGACGACCGGTTGAATCCACCCAGTACACAAGCGACGAATTCCAGCAGTTGCTCAAGAGTCACAACATCACATGCAGCATGAGCAGGCGCGGTGAATGTTGGGACAACGCGGCTATGGAAAGCTTCTTCTCGACCTTGAAAACGGAGCGTTGCGCTCGCAAGATCTACCGAACCAGGGAACAGGCCAGAACCGATGTATTCAATTACATCGAGCGGTTCTACAACCCGTTCAGAAAAAACTCAAAATTGAACTACCTCAGCCCGGTTCAGTTCGAGGAGCAACAGCGCTTAAAGGGCTAGGCAAACCGTCCGGGAAACTGGGGGAAGCCCAGCTTGTGCTCTTCCAGCAACCGGCGGAACCGCAGAATCGTCGTCTCGTCAGGCACTGCTGTGTCCCAGTTCAGCCCTGCAAACTTCCGGAACAACGGCATGTCGTGCAGCGCTTCTTCCATTGCCGGGTCGCTCAGCGTGAACCATTGCTGCATGAAGTGCACGCGCAGCATGGTCTCCACGGCAAATGGCGGGCGTCCGCGTTTGCCCTCGAGCGCGTAGGGCGTGATCAGCGCGACCAACGCCGCCCACGGCACCACGCGCTCCATCTCGCCAAGAACTCCCGCTTGCGCGTGCGCTTCATCGTCAGGTTCAGACCCAGATCGGATTGTTTCATGACGGAAATTTTCTCAGAGCATCAGCTTCGGATGAGTACATCGGCGCGGGATTTATGCAGATGTTCCCCCTAAGTCATTGACACGTTCCGTTCGGCGCCGACTCAAAGCACTTCAACCCATTAATACGGACTGAGCCTTGGTCACGAAGTTAGCGATCAGAGACGCATCGTTGGAGCGGTTCCAGCACAGATGCACCTCGGCCCCAGAGTCCAATAGCTCGGCAAGCGGTCTGAATGTCAAGTTCTCCATGCAAATGCGCATGCATGTTTCTGGCACCAATGCCAAGCCCAATCCGGCTGCCACCAGCGCAACAACGGCATGAGTTTGCGTTGCGCGCTGCACGGTCTTCGGCCGCACTTGCGCATGTTGCATAACTTCCTCCACCATTGCGTGGAAATAAGGCGCGTCTGAGGGATTAAAACCAATGAAGGCCTGACCATCCAAGCAAGCAAGCGAAACTCTGCTTTCTTTCGCTAACGGATGCGTGCTGGGTAACGCCAGCACCAGCGATTCACGTGACAAGCACACCGAGCGCAGTGGTGCTGAAAATGGCAACGGACGCATGACTCCCACATCGATTTGCTGCTGCCGCAGTGCCACCAACTGTGCGCTAGACACCATCTCGTGCAACACCAACTCGACCAGTGGGTACGAAGCCTGGTAGGCGGCAATCACCTTGGGCACGACTTCGTAAGCTGAGGCCGCCGTGTAGCCAATTCGCAGCACGCCTTCATATCCCTTGGCACTGGCTTGCGCAGAAGTCGCCGCATCTTCCAGCGCCAAAAGAATCGGTAAAGCGCGCTCCAACAGCACTTTGCCAGCGGTAGTCAACGCCACGCTTCTCTGCGTTCTGATGAACAGCGGTAAGCCAAGCTGCTCTTCGAGCTTCTTGACACTGATCGACAAAGGCGGCTGCGAAATATTCAGACGCCGAGCAGCGCGCCCGAAATGCAGCTCCTGCGCGACAGCGACAAAGTGACGCAAGTGGCGTGTATCCAGCATTGATATCAAACCGTTAACAATCAAGCTCGAATTATAAATTGGACGAATTGCGGACGCCCTCCTACATTGACCTTAGTCCTGAACTCCAAGTTCTGCTTCGAACTATGGCGAGGGTGATCGCTATCAGGACGAGCATGACCATCTGTTTGCCACGCGCGATTGACGCTCTCATGGCGCGACAGCGCGGCTATCCCTTGATTCGAAACTAAAAAACCAGGAGACAACCAGCATGACCCACCGCAACCTATCTCGCCGCAAATGGATTGCCAGCTCTGCCGCTGCCGGTATCGCCGCCAGTCTCGCAACCTCTTTACCTGCGGCTTGGGCGCAAACTTCGGGTGCAGCCTATCCCTCACGCGCCATCAAGGCGATCGTTCCTTACCCGGCGGGCGGGATGAGCGATGTCTCCAGCCGGGCCGTGCTCGAGCGGCTGTCGCGCGAGTTGTCGCAAACCGTGGTGATTGAGAACAAGGGCGGCGCTGCGTCTACGCTGGCCAGCAACTGGTTTGTCAGCCAGCCCCCTGACGGCTACACACTGTATGCGGCCCCCGTGTCGGTGGTCATTAATCCGCTGCTGCAAAAGTCAGTGCAATACAACGCGCGGCGCGATTTTGTACCGATCTCGCTGATGATCGATTCGCCGTTTGTGTTGCATGTGAACCCCCAACTCAAGGCGAGCAATATGGACGAACTCCTCGTTCTGTTGCGCGCCAATCCGGGCAAGTTTGCCATCGGCTCCTCCGGTCCTGGCTCCATCAACCATCTTGCGGCGGAGTACTTCATGCGCGCCATGAAAGTGGAGATGCAGGTGGTTCACTACCGCGGCGGCGCGCCCGCGGCACAGGATCTGATGGGCGGCACCATCCATGTGATGTTTGCTGCCGCCAACGAGGCAGCGCCCCTGATTCGCGCCGGCAAAACCCGTGGCATCGCCGTCACGACACGCCAACGCCTGGAGATTCTTCCTGAACTGCCGACAGTGGAAGAGTCCAGTGGCGTGAAGAATTTTGAGGCCGTTTTTTGGCTGGCACTGATGGCCCCGGCGAAGACGCCAGAGCATGTGCTGGCCAGTCTACGCAAAGGAATGCAGGCCGTTGGAGAAGACAAGGAGCTGCGCGAGCGACTCGCGCGCCAAGGCGTGCAACTGCATACCTCGACACCCGCCGAAGTGATCGCGGCAATGGACCGCGACGAAGCCCTGTGGGGCCGAATCATCCGCGAACAAGGAATTACAGAATGAGTAAGAAACCGTCGGCACGCCGCCTTATGCCTGAAGAATTGCGCAGCCACCGCTGGTTCGGCGCGCAAGACCTGCGCGCCTTTGGCCACCGTTCGCGCACGATGCAAATCGGATTGAATCGGGAAGATTTTGTCGGCAAGCCGGTGATCGGCATTGTGAATACCTGGTCCGACATCAATCCCTGCCATACACATTTGCGCGAACGCGCGGATCAGGTCAAGCGCGGCGTATGGCAGGCCGGCGGCTATCCGGTGGAGCTGCCAGCGATTACTCTGGCAGAGACCATCCAGAAGCCGACGACGATGATGTATCGCAATCTGCTGGCCATGGAAACCGAGGAGCTGCTGCGCTCCTATCCGATTGACGGCGTGGTGCTGCTGGGCGGCTGCGACAAAACCACGCCGGCGCTGGTGATGGGTGCGACCAGCATGAATCTGCCAACGATTTTTCTGCCTGCCGGTCCAATGCTGACGGCTCGCTGGCGCGGTCAAACCTTGGGCTCAGGTTCAGACCAATGGAAATTCTGGGATGAGCGGCGCGCCGGCCGTATCACCGAAGACGAACATATTGAAATCGAAGGCAGCATTGCCCGTTCACACGGCACCTGCATGACGATGGGGACGGCCTCCACCATGGCGGCGATTTGCGAAGCCTTGGGTGTCTCCATGCCTGGCTCGTCGAGCATCCCGGCGCCGGACTCAGCCCATCCGCGTCTCGGCGGTGAATGCGGCAGGCGTATTGTCGATATGGTCTGGGAAAACCTCCGGATTCGTGACTTGTTGACGCCTGAGGCGTTTGACAACGCTGGCGTGAGCCTGATGGCGAATGGTGGCTCCACCAATGCCATCGTTCATCTGGTGGCAATGGCGGGGCGCGCTGGGGTCGACTTTCCGCTGGAGCGCTTCAACGCCATCAGTGCGCGCACGCCGGTGCTAGCCAATGTACGCCCCGTCGGCCATACCTATCTGATGGAGGATTTTCACTATGCCGGAGGCTTGCCCGCACTTCTGGCTCAGTTGAAAGACCAGCTGAATCTGGATGCACTCAGCTGCAACGGCAAGACCTTGGGGGAAAACCTCGAAGGCGCGAAAATCTGGAACGAAGACGTCATTCGCCCACGCTCCAATCCCGTCAAAGCCGATGGAGGTCTGGTGATACTGAAGGGAAATTTAGCGCCAGATGGCGCGGTGATCAAGACCGGTGCTATGGATCAGAAATTTTTGCAGCACACCGGCACGGCGCTGGTATTTGATGACTACAACCACATGCAGTCATTGATAGACCGCGATGATCTGGATGTGGATGAAAACACCGTGCTCGTGCTGCGCAACGCCGGCCCCTTAGGCGGCCCCGGAATGCCAGAGTGGGGAATGATGCCGGTGCCGCGCAAACTCCTGCTGCAAGGCGTGAAAGACATGGTGCGCATTTCAGATGCGCGCATGTCGGGCACCAGTTACGGCACCTGCGTGCTGCACGTGGCGCCTGAAAGCTGGATTGGTGGGCCGCTAGCGTTGATCCGCACAGGCGATCGAATCACTCTGGATGCGCCGGCATGCAGCCTGCACGTGCACTTGAGCGATAGCGAGTTGGCCGAGCGCCGCGCTCTTTGGACGGCGCCTGCACCGCGTTTTACGCGCGGCTATGGCAAGCTCGTGATGGAACATATCCAGCAGGCCGACAAGGGGTGTGATTTCGACTTCCTGGCCGGTGACGCACCGACTGCCGAGCCTGAGATCCACTAAGCCCCACAGAGACCTGACCCATGCCCCATCTCCTGATTGCGAAAACCGTACATGAAGACGGTCTGGCGCTGTTGCAATCGCGCCCGGACTGGACCTATACCTGCCTTGACCAGGCAACTGATGATGAGTTTGCGGCGCAGCTGCCTTTGGCCGATGCGGTGATCTTGCGCTACCGCGCGTTGAATGCGCAGCAGGTGGCGCTGGCGCCTGGGCTGCGCTGTGTCTCCCGGCATGGCGTGGGCTACGACTCCGTGGATACGGCCGCCTTGCGCCGGCGCGGTATTGCGCTCACCATCACGCCACAGGCGAATGCGTCTGCGGTCGCAGAGCACGCCATGGCGCTGTTGCTGGCCACGGCACGCCGCATTCCCGTCTACCATGCCCGGGTTGTTGCCGGCCAGTGGACGAGCGGCATCGGCAATGCGCCGTTCTTTGAGCTGGAAGGAAAAGTGGCGTTGGTCATCGGCGCTGGTCGTATCGGACGTGCCATGGCCCAGCGACTGCAGGGCTTTGGCATGCAGGTTGGGTTTCATGACCCGATGCTGCCGGCGCAGACTGCGCTGCCTGCGCAGACGCTACTCATGCCCGATCTGGCACTGGCGCTGGCCCAGGCCGACGTGGTTTCGATCCACGTCCCGGCGACGGCGGCAACCCAGCATCTGGTGGATCCTCTGGCCTGCAAGCGCGGAGCGATTTTGATCAATACCGCACGTGGCGGAGCAATCGATGCGCAGCGTCTGCGCATCGCCCTCGAAAGTGGTCACCTGTATGGCGCGGGGATAGATGTGTTTGAACACGAGCCGGTTTCCAAGGGCGATCCTTTACTCGCCTGTGAACGTCTCGTGGCAACGCCGCATGTGGCGTCGCTCAGTGACGGAGCCTTAAAGCGTATGGCCAGCGAGTCTGTGCAAAACGTGCTGGATTTTTTCGATGGTAAGCTCAGAGCCCAGGCCCGTATCGACCTGACAGAAAGCGCCGCATGATCGGCAGCAAGTTTCTCTCCGTGGCCGACTATGAGGCTGCGGCCTGTCGCAGGCTGCCACGCTGTATCAGCGGCTTCGTTCAAGGCGGTACCGAGGATGGCAGATCAGTGCGCGAGAATCGCCGCGCTTTCGATGACTGGGTGTTTCGTCCGCGTGGCTTAAACAACGTTAGTGAACGCAATACCAGCACTGTCCTCTGGGGAAAAGAATACTCCATGCCGCTGGGCATTGCCCCCACAGGGCTGGCCGCTCTGGTGGCCCACGATGGGGACCTGCAGTTGGCGCGCGCCGCGAAAAACGCGCGCGTGCCCTTCATTATCAGCGGCTCCTCCAGCGTGCCGCTGGAAGAGCTTCAGGCGCAGGCTCCCGGAAGCTGGTATCAAGCTTATTTTCCGGGTGATCGCGAACGCATTGCCCGCATTCTCCAACGCCTGCTCAGCGCCAATATTGAGATCCTGGTGGTGACCATAGACACCTGTGTTGCCGCCAACCGAGAGAATAATGCTCGGCTGGATTTCAACATTCCATTTCGTTTAACGCCGCGCCTGCTGCTCGATGGAATGACGCATCCGCGCTGGAGCATGGGTGTTTTTGCGCGCACGCTGATCGCCAGAGGTGTTCCGCGTTTTGCCAACTTGTATGAAGAAATCGGCACCCCAATCACGGTCGATCCGCCCCAGGGGTTTCGCACCGGACGGGACCGCTTGACCTGGTCAGACATCGCTTGGTTGCGCGACCAATGGCCGGGGCGTTTAGTACTCAAGGGAGTCTCCCATCCGGCAGACGCTGAGCGCGCTGCGGCCGTGGGCGTGGATGCCGTCATGGTTTCCAATCACGGCGGGCGTCAGCTCGATGGCGCCTTGGCTCCTTTGCATGCCTTGAGTGATGTGGTGCGTGCAGTCCCCGCGGCGATGCCGGTGCTGATGGATGGCGGTGTGCGCCGCGGCACCGACGTATTAAAAGCCTTGGCTCTGGGCGCTGCCATGGTGTTTGTGGGCCGCCCAACCTTGTATGGCCTGGCCGTGCAGGAACAGGCCGGGGTATCGGCGGTATTACACATCATGCAGCAGGAACTAGACCGTGATATGGCTTTGCTCGGCTGCGCGAGCATCGGCGAAGTTTCGCGTGAACTGCTGCGCCCGCATCCGCGGGCTGCCAGGCATGGCTTTGACGACATGGCCCCAGAGCATTTTCAGCGCACAGCGCCCGCGATCAGTGCATGAGCTGTTGGCGCCTATGGCATTGACGCCGCGCACTACATCCGTTCACCCCCTATGACTGGCTACGGCTGGCTCTACAGGGATTGAAATTTTCCAACCTTGAATCAAGGACATGCAGATGATGACTACGCTACTATCCAGGCGCAAGCTACTGGTCGCAGGAACCGCATCGGCCGTTGCTTGGTCCACAGCAAATGCCGCTTTGCCGCGGGGCTGGCCCGCCAGGCCGATCACCTACATCGTCCCTTATGCGGCCGGTGGTGGCTCTGACATGGTGGCGCGCCTGTTATCGCCCTTCATGGGTGAGGCTTTGGGGACACCCATCGTAGTGGTCAACAAGCCGGGAGCGGGAGGCAATATTGGTGCTGCCGCGATTGCGCAGGCGTCATCCGACGGCTACACGATTGGCGGCGGATCAGTGGCCTCGCACGCCATCAATGGCGGGTTGTATGAGCGCATGCCTTATCACATGGAGCGCGACTTCACCCCCATCACGCTTGCCGGGACGATGCCTAACCTTCTCATAGTGAACGCTGCTACGCCTTACCGTAGCGTCGCAGACCTGGTGAGTGCGGGGCGCGCCAGCACATCGCGCCTGTCCTATGCTTCGGCGGGCAACGGAACGTCGCAACATCTGTGCATGGAACTCTTCAAGCAGCGCATGGGCATAGAGGCGGTGCACATCCCTTACAAAGGGGCAGGGCCGGCGTTACAAGCCGTCATCGCCGGGGAAACCGATTGCAGCTTCGAAAATTTGGCAGTCGTGGCGCCCCATCTGGCCGCGGGCCGCATTCGGGTTTTAGCCATCAGTTCAGGCCAGCGGCTGGCTTCTTTGCCGGACATTGCCACGGTGGCCGAAGCCTGCGCAATAGATTTCGAGGTCATGTCGTGGCAGGCACTGTTTGCACCAGCCCAGCTGCCAGCAGAAATCCTGACAAAAATAAGTGCGGCGGCTATCGCTGCATTGAAACAGCCGGAAATTGAAGCCAAGTTTGCGGCCCTGGGAATGCAGGTCAGCGCGACAACGCCGCAAGAGTTGGGTCGATTTCAACGTGCGGAAGTTCAGAAGTGGGCTGCGGTGCTCAAGGCTGCACAAATCAAACCGAGCTAACTGAATCGCTCCAGGTTCGAGCGGACTGCTGCGGCTACGCAATCACCTGCGTTAGGTAATCGAGGCCGCCGCTGGAGGATACTCTGCGCCAGAGCTGGCTCAAGCTTTACCGCTGTCGGTTTGAAGACGCCAGCAGCGGCTTTGAGGCGCCGCTGTCAGCCACGGCAAGCACTTCTTGGCCACAACTTTATTCTTTGAGCTATGAAAATTGTTTTTCTTGACCGCGCGACGCTGTCGCCCGAGACCACGCTGCGCCTGCCTGCGTTTGCACACACGCTGGAGTGCTACGACAACACCCAGCCCGAGGAAGTGGCGCAGCGCATCGCCGATGCCGACATCGTCATCACCAACAAGGTAAAGCTGAATGCGCAAGCGCTGCAAAGCGCGGCCCGGCTGAAGTTCGTTGCGGTGGCGGCGACCGGCACCGACAGCATTGACCTCAAAGCCTGCGCCGAGCGCGGCATCACCGTCAGCAATATTCGCAACTATGCGGGCAACACTGTTCCCGAGCACACTTTCGCGCTGATCTTCGCGCTGCGCCGCAGCATCTGCGCCTATCGCGACTCCGTCAAGACGGGCCGGTGGCAGGCATCTGGGCAGTTTTGCTACTTCGACTACCCGATCCGCGACTTGGCTGGGTCGACACTGGGAATCATCGGCGACGGCGCGCTGGGCAACGCGGTGGCCGGCATTGGCCGAGCCTTGGGAATGAAAGTGCTGTTTTCTGCCTTCAAGGGCCGCAGTGACATGGGCAGCCTGTACACGCCGTTCGAAGCCATGCTGGCCCAGTGCGACATCATCAGCTTGCACTGCCCGCTGACGCCGCACACACGCCACATGATCGGCACTGCCGAATTCGCCATGATGGCGCGCAAGCCGCTGCTGATCAACACCGCTCGAGGCGGCTTGGTCGACGAAGCGGCGCTGGCAAGCGCACTGCGCGCTGGCCAGATTGCCGGCGCTGGCTTCGACGTGGTTTCGTCCGAACCACCGCCACTGGATCATCCCTTGATGGCGCTGTTGGACCTGCCGAACTTCATCTTGACGCCGCATGTGGCCTGGGCTTCGCAGGAAGCCATTCAAGGCCTGGCCGAACAGTTGATGGACAACGTGCAAGCCTTTGTCAGTGGCGCGCCGGTTAATACCTTGTAGACAGCGCCACGAATGCGCCTGTACGTCAAGCCCATAGCATGTATTGCCGAAGGCTCTCAGGCCGCCCTGTCGGTGGCCTGAGAGCAAGTCAGCTCTGTTTCACACCAGCAGCGGCCGACTCGCAGATTTAAAAATTGGCGTTAATTAAGGGTTTCTACGGAATTGCATACGTATGCAATTTAAGCACATTGCATACGTATGCAGAGTCAACCTTCCAGGAAAAACCCATGATCAAATATCTCAAGCGCGGCAAGGACGTGCAGGTCCGCGCTGACGACGACGCCAAGGTGCGCAACACTGTTGAAGGCATCATCAAAGACATCGAAACGCGCGGCGACGCAGCCGTGCGTGAATACAGCCGCAAATTCGACAACTGGGATCCGGCCGATTTCCGCCTCTCGCAGGGCGAAATCGAAGCGGCGCGCAAGAGCTTGTCGGCGCGTGAAATTGAAGACATTACTTTCGCGCAAACACAGGTGCGTAATTTCGCGCAAATTCAGCGCGATTCGATGAAAGATGTGGAAGTCGAAACTTTGCCGGGCATCATTCTGGGCCACAAGCACATTCCAGTCGATGCCGTGGGCTGCTACATACCGGGCGGCAAGTACCCACTGCTAGCGTCAGCCCACATGAGCGTGCTGACGGCCAAGGTCGCAGGGGTGAAGCGCGTAGTCGCTACGGCCCCGCCCTACCAAGGCAAGCCGCATCCGGCCATCGTGACTGCGATGGCCATTGCCGGCGCCGACGAAATCCTGGTGCTCGGCGGTGTCCAGGCCGTGGTGGCGATGGCCGTGGGCACGCAAAGCATTGGCTCGGTCGACATGCTGGTCGGCCCGGGCAATATGTTTGTCGCCGAAGCCAAACGCCAGCTGTTTGGCCGCGTGGGCATTGACCTTTTTGCCGGCCCGACGGAAACCCTGGTGATCGCAGACGAGACGGTGGACGGCGAAATGTGCGCTGTCGACCTGCTCGGGCAGGCCGAGCACGGCCCGACATCGCCCGCAGTGTTGCTGACGACCAGCGAGAAGCTGGCGCGCGAGACCATGGCCGAAATCGAGCGTCAACTGAAGATTCTGCCAACGGCTGAGATCGCCGCGCAAAGCTGGGCCGAGTACGGCGAAGTCATCGTCTGCGACACCGAGGAAGAGATGCTGGAGAAAGCCAACGAAATGGCGTTCGAGCATGTCCAGGTGATGACGCGTGACCCGGATTATTTTCTGGCCCGCATGACCAACTATGGCGGCCTGTTCCTGGGCCCGCGCACCAACGTGAGCTTTGGCGACAAGGTGATTGGCACCAACCATACGCTGCCCACCAACGGCAGCGCACGCTATACCGGCGGCCTGTGGGTCGGCAAATTCCTCAAGACCTGCACTTACCAAAAAGTGCTGACCGATGAAGCCAGCGCCATGATGGGCGAATACTGCTCACGCCTGTGCCACATGGAAAACTTTGCCGGCCATGGCGAGCAGGCCAACCTGCGCGTGCGCCGCTACGGCACCCGGGCCGAGGTGCCTTGGTACCAACCCGTGCCGGCAAAGGACTAATGATGCTGCCGAAAACCCCAAGCTTTCGGGTGGACGGCCAGCGCGCGCTGGTCACCGGTGCTGGCCGCGGCATTGGTT
>JBBKVU010000364.1:0-7766 GCA_037968595.1 Comamonas sp. | reverse complement strand
GGCTGAAGCGCGCGGCGTGCGCGCCGCGCGCTTCAGCCAGCGCAGCGCCGCAGGCGGCAACTTCGCCGGCAGCGCTTCGCTGCTGGATCTCGAAGCGATGGCGCCCGCGCTGGCCGATGAGGGCCTGCATGCCGAGCTCTGGACCGATTGCCAGGCGCTGCCCGACATCGCTCCCCGTCTGCGCCAGCTGCCTGTGCCTGTAGTCATCGATCACATGGGTGGTTTTGACGTCGCCGCGGGCGTGGATACACCCGGCTTCCGGCGGCTGCTGGCGCTGCTTGAAGGCGGCGCGGTCTGGGTCAAACTGTGTGCCTACCGCAATGTACTGGGCGATGCGGACCTCGAGCGTGCCCGGCCTTTCCATGACCTGATGCTGCAGGCCAACCCCGAGCAACTGGTCTGGGGCAGCGACTGGCCCCATCTGCGCGTCACGCCCGTGCCCGACGCGCAGCAGCTGCTGGCCACCTTCGAGCGCTGGGCCGGCAGCGCCGAACGCCTGCGCCAGGTGCTGCAGGACAACCCGGCCCGGCTCTACGGCTGATGGTGATGCTGCGCGGCGTGCAGGGCACGCCGCCTTGCATCAGCGCCCGGTGAACACCGGCGCGCGCTTTTCCTTGAACGCCAGCTGGGCTTCCTTGGCGTCGTCGGTCTTGGCAATCTGCGCCGTCATGTCCTGCTCGTAGCGGTAGCCGTCGCGCAGGCTCATGTCCTCGATCACATTCAAGGTGTGCTTGCCCATGCGCGTCGATACCGGGCTCTTGGAGGCGATCGTCGCCGCCAGCGCCATGGCACGCGGCATCAGCTCTTCGGGTGTAGTGCAATCCAGTACGATGCCCAGGCGGTACAGCTCGGCGCCCGGCATGCGGTAGCCGGTGAGCATCATGTGACGCAACTGCGTATGGTTGAACAGGCGCATCGCGTGGCGACCACCGCCGAGCAGGCCCACATCTACCTCGGGCAGGCCCAGCGAAGCCTTGTCCGAACACAGCAGGATGTCCGACGATGCGGCCATTGCTAGCCCCGAGCCCAGCGCCACGCCATTGAGCGCGCAGATCACGGGCTTGGCGCATTCGCGGATTGCATGAAAGCACTCGCGCGTGCGGCGCGAGTGCGCCATCAGGTCTCCCGGCGCCTTGATGGTCTGCGCCCGTCCCTTGAGATCGGCGCCCGCGCAGAACACCTTGCCTGCCCCCGTCAACACCACGACGCGCACTTCGTCCATCTCCGACACGCGGTCCAGCGCCCAGGTGAGTTCGTCATTGAGCGTGCGCGTCAAGGCATTCACCGGGGGACTGTCAAGCGTCATGACGGCGATATGGCCGCCGATATCCACTCTCAGTTGTGTCAAGTCTTTCCAGTCGCTCATCGATCTTCCCTTGGGTGGTGACAAAAAAATCAGTCTATCCATGGGGCTCTGGCCAAGCCAGGTCCGCGGCATCACTTCTGCTATGCAGATTGGACAACCCTGCGCACCGGGGGCCAGCCGACATGACGCACAACACATGACAGCTTTGCCGCGACCAGGCTTGGACAGGGGGTACGCGCTGCCTACACTTCGAACGCCGCCGCGCAAGCGATCCCGCGCATTACAAAAATGGAGACATAGCATGAAATTCATCGCCGCACTCGTGCTGGCTGGCGTGGCCACCACCTTGGCCCATGCGGGCGACGGCCCGGCCGGCTTCCCGAGCAAGCCCATCCGCCTGATCGTGCCCTTCCTGGCAGGGGGGGCCACCGACCTGATGGCGCGCAGCATGGCGCAGAAGCTGGCCGAGGCGCTGGGGCAGCCCGTGGTCGTCGATAATCGGGCCGGCGCCGGTGGCAGCCTCGGTGCCGAGGCCGTGGCCAATGCCGCGAAGGACGGCTACACGCTGCTGTACTCGACCATGGGCGTGCTGACGATCAATCCCAGCCTGTACAGCCAGCTCAAGTACGACCCGGTCACCAGCTTTGCTCCGGTGGGACTGACCCACGTGACGTCGAACCTGCTGGTCGTGAATCCGCAGCTGCCGGTGAAATCGGTGGCAGAACTGGTGGCCCTGGCGCGCAAGAAACCGGGCGGGCTGACCTTCAGCTCCGCGGGCAACGGTACCAGCAGCCACCTGTCGGGTGAATTGTTCCAGTCCATTGCCGGCGTCGACCTGCAGCATGTGCCCTACAAGGGCAGTGCCGCAGGACTGCCCGACCTGCTTGCCGGACGCATCGACATGACGTTCGACACCGCGTCGAATTTTGTCGAATACACCCGCAGCGAGAAGCTGCGCCCGTTGGCTGTGACCTCGCGCATGCGCCTGTCGGCCATGCCCGAGGTGCCGGCGCTCGCGGAAACCCCGGGGTTCTCGGAGTACGACGTCTCGCTGTGGCTGGGCGTATTGGCCCCGGCCGGCACGTCCCAGGACCTCGTCGCCTTCCTCAACCGCAATCTCGTCAAGGTGATGCGCGATCCCGCCATGCAGGCATCGCTCAAGCCCTATGGCATACAGCCCTTGCACAGCAGTGCGCAAGAGTTTGCCAAGGTCATAGACCAGGACCGCAAGAAATGGCAGGCCGTGGTCAAGTCGGCCAACGTCCAGGCAAATTGATTCCGGCGCGCGCACTGTACGCCCATTGGGGAGATTCTGGAAAACCCTAATGAAATGTTCAAGCATTGCCGGGGCTTGACCAAGCACTGCGCGAACGACATATTGGCATCAGGTCAAGGCAGGTTGAGCGCGTAAGGACCACGCCCAACAGCGGCGCGTGAGACGAACTTCCATCTTGCGCGCTGGACCAGGCCTTGAGCTGTGCAAGAGATCTCCCCTTTTGACATCCTCACAAGGCCACCGACATGACTGCAAGCAGCGAAGAAGGTACGCTTTTCTCCCACGTCAAGGAAGGCGATACGCCGTGGCGTTCCGATGGATTGAGAGATTTCTTCCTCTATCGGGACCTGGGGATTGCAAACGCCACCCACGACCGGGTGATTGCCCATCTGGTCAAGGCCAACAAGCCACCGCAGGAGGGCACCGGCTGGCACCGCCACCTTGCCGATTTCCAGATTGTGTTCATGACCAAGGGCTGGGCAAAGTTCATGTAGGAAGACCAGGAAACCCTGGTGCAGGCCGGCGACTGCGTGCACCAGCGTCCTGGCATCCGTCATTACCTGTTTGACTATTCGCCCGACATGGAATATCTGGAGATCGTCAGCCCGGCCTTGTTTGGCACCCTGGAAACTGACGCCCCCTGCGCCGTGCCCACGCCTGCTGCCTGGCCGGCGGCAACGGTTGCGGGGACGTAAGACAAACTTTTGCTTCCGGTGAATTCATGTGTTGCGCTTGCGACCCGGTGTCGGCTGCGTGTCGCGCGGGCTCTGATGAAGTAGTCAGCCGCGGCCTGCCCAGTCCCCATTTCCGGGCACTTCAGGCGTTGCTGCTTCTGGAGGGGTACGGGGCTTGCTGAATCTCCGGTAGCGACCTGAAGCCTTCCCCAGCCGAGCAGCCGCACGGTTGTGAGTGTTGTGGTTTCTACTTAGTTTGACATTTTGGTGACAGCTGCCGGTTGCCGCGCAAGCGCACTATAGGCTGGGCAGAAATTTCTCGGCATCAAATCAATGCAGGATGCATCAGTGCATCGCTGCTTGTATGGCGAGGTACCGTGCGCATGCACTTTCTTGGGAGCAGTGACCAGCATGATCAGCAAGCCAATCTTGAGCAGCAAGCCAATGTCAGGCAGGGCCCCTCTGTTTTACGCGATGTCCACAGCCTTGCTGTTGAGCGCGTGCGGAGGCAGCGGTTCCGGCGACAGCGCGGGGGAGAACACCACTCCCAAATCCACCACCATCGTGGATGGCGTGCCCGCCATCGACCCGGCAATTGCCTCGGCGGCGCAGAAGCTGGTGGCGGACAAGAACATCCAGTCCATCGTCGCCGAACTGAAGACGCCGGCCAGCGAAAAGGCGCGCTTCAACCAGCATATGGAGCTGGTGCGCATCGCATCGCCCTCGCGCTTCGAGCACCGCATGGTGGCGGAAGTGCACCGGCGCATGGTGGGCCAATGGGGCTTTGCTGCCACCGAGGTGAAGACCCGCGCCGACGGCACGCTTGCCGGCTCGGACGTGCAAATCGTCGACGGTCTGCCGGTCTACAACAGCTGTGTGGAAATCAAGGGCAGCTACTCCAGCTCGCCCGGTGCCAAGACTTATAACGGCCAGTATCCCAAGGTCCTGATCGAGTCACATATCGATGTGGTCAATCCCGAGGTGCTGCCGCCGGCAAGCAAGCCCTACCTGCCGATCAAGCTGCAGCCGATGACGGAATCCGTCGTCAACACACCCGAGGAGCTGGCCGCCATTTCCCGGGAGCTGGCTTTTGACAACCAGGGCCGCATTGTGGAGGACGCCAACCATGCGCTGGCCAGCCGCTGGTTTGCGACGGAAGCCGCCGCCAAGGAAGGCGGTGCGGTGCGCATGTATGTGCCCGGGTACACCGACGCCATGGGCAATACCTCCAGCCTGTTCACGCTGGCGCAGATGTTCAAGAAATACCAGCTCAAGCCGGTCTATGACGTGTGGATCTGCGGCACGGCGGGCGAGGAGGGCAAGGGCAACCTGGCCGGCATGAAGCAGCTGTATGGTTTTGACCAGGACAAGGGCACGGGATCGAACCCGCTGAACATCGTGGCCAATTTCGGCTCCGAAGGCGGCGGCGCGATCAATTTCACCGGCAGCTACCGCTTCGAGATGAAGTTCAAGGCGCCGGCCATCCCCGGCGTGGGTCCAAGCGCGGTCGAAGCGATGGCGGCAACAATTGCCAAGATTGCCGACCTGAAGACGCCTTCCGAGCTGCGCAGCGATGCGCTCAAGACGACCTATACCGTGGGCCAGTCGAGCTGCGAGGCGCCGGCAGCGAACAGCAACGTGATCCCGAGCTGTACCTTGCTGGTCGACATGCGCAGCGAGCGCACGGATACGCTCAATGAGATCCGCAGCGGCATCGAGCCGACCTTCAAGGCCGGCGTCACCGCGGAGAACTCCCGCTATGGCAAGGCCGATGGCGCGGGCGATGCGGTGAGCGTCGAGCAGATGTGGTACGGCCTGCGCCCGGCGTTCGTCAACGGCAGCACGGCCAATATTGCCTTGCAGGCCGGCTGGCAGGCCGCTAAGAGCGTGGGCGTGGATGTGGTGGCCAAGGTGCCCACGGGGTCGAGCAGCCTGAACGACAACGTTCCGGCCAACATCGGCGTGCCTACCTATAACTGGTCGCTGGCGTCCAATGTGGCCAGTGGCGGCACCCATGCCTTCTGGGAATGGGGCACGCGCGGCGATCCTGTCCGCGAAACCCAGCGCATTCAGCGCGCACTCACGGCCGTGCTGATCGCCTCGGGCTACAACCTGGCCGACGGCACCGTGATTGCCCCGGCGCTGGACCCCATCGGCGTGCGTACCCGCGACGTGAAGTAAGCCAGAACAAGAGGTGACACCATGAAAAAACTGATCTCTACCCTTGTCTTTTCCGCCATGGCTGCGGGCGCAGGGATGGCCCACGCACAGAGCACCATCCTGGTCGAGTTCCAGGGCCCGGGAGGCCACAGCAGCAGCAACTACGGCCGCACCAGTGCCTTGCACGCGGCGGCGCGCTCGGTGATGGCGCTGCAAAAGGCGGGCCTGCCCGCCGGCAGCTATGCGGTGACCGATCTGACCGGCGGCAATTCCGTCAACAGCATTGCCTCGGACGGCAAGTTCGTGGTCACGCTCAACACCCAGTCCGGCGTCTCGCCCGGCGACTTCCTGAGCAAGGTGACCGAGGCCGCGAAGACCGGCGCCGCCGCGGAAAATGCCTTCCGCAATGTCAAGGCAGGTGACCTGACTGCGGGCGCTCCGGCCGACATCCGCTACGCGGTCAAGCCGCAGTAACGGCCGCTGCGACAAGCCATGGGCGCGTGCGCCCATGGCCGGCTTGCAGGGGCGCCGCGCGACGAAAGACGCACCAGGGCCTGAGGCTCGGGACTCGCCAGAGCGCTTTCACGGCCATCCGGCGCCCGGGTCGTAACAAGAGACGCGCCGTGCGCGGCGATGGCGAGGACGGTGTCAGCTCTGTTTCGCAGGAGAGCGAGTGCAAAACAGATTTGGCCCTAGAATGCCCCGTCCCAACGCAGGCCCACCCATGCAGCTTCACGTCGAAGAGCAAATCACCTTCCGCAGGCTGGAAATTCTCCTGGCTTTCATGCAGACGGGCAATCTCACGCGCGCCGCCGAGATGCTCGAGATCAGCCCCGTGAGCGTGCATCGCGCATTGCACGCGCTGGAAGCGGGCCTGCGCTGCGCGCTGTTCCGCCACGAGGGGCGCAACCTGCACCCTACCGATGCCGCGCAGGCACTGGCGGAAGTGGCGCGTGAAGTGCTGCGCACCATGTCGGACGGCATACGCTCCACGCGTGAGGTGGCGGGCTACTCATCGGACCGCATCCGCATCGGCTCGCTGTACTCGCTCACGGCGCGCACCGTGCCCAAGCTGGTCATGGGCATGAAGCTACGCATGCCCGAGATACAGAGCGAACTGGTGCTCGGCTCCAATGCGGATCTGCTGCAGAAACTGCGCGACGGCGCGGTCGATGCCGTCCTGATGGGCATGCCTGAAAACGCGCCCGATGTGGAATCCCAGCCGCTGTTCGAAGACGACATCTTCTTCGCCACGCCGGTCGGTTCGCGCTACTGCGCGATGGAGTCCATCGATCTTGCGGAATGCGCCAACGAGCACTTCGTAACGCTGAGCGAAGGCTTTGTGACTTATCGCGGCTTTGTCGACGCGTTTCGCATCGCCGGCTTCACGCCCAACGTCGTGATGGAGACCGGCGACATCTTCTCGTTGATGAACCTGGTGGCCGGCGGCGTGGGCTACACGCTGCTGCCCGGGCGCGTGGGCGGCATCATGCCGCAAAAGGTCAAGCTGGTGCCGCTGCAGGCCCGCTATCTGATGCGCCAGACGATATCGCTCAATTTTCTACGCACGCGCGAGCGCGATCCCAATATGCTGGCCCTGCTGGCGGTGTGCCGCATGAGCAAGTCGGAACTGGGCTGAAACGGTCGGGAAGCGGGCCAACGGGTTAACCCCCGATCGTTTCAGTTAGCGTAAGAGTCAGCGAAGCCGCTTCATTGATCCTCCCGGAGTGGGTACGTATTGTTCGTACCAGTCGTGCATCCAATGTGCGTTCCTATAAAAACTCCGGAGACAAATCGATGAGTTCGCACTGGATTTCAATTTACGCGCTGGCGGGCATGTTCGTGCTGGCCACTGCGCTGCCCATCAACATGGGCGTGATCGCCTTTGTCGGCGCTTTCCTGGTCGGAACACTGGTCGCGGGAATGAACGCCAAGGAGATCATGGGCGGCTTTCCCGCCGACCTGTTCCTGACCCTGGTCGGCATCACGTACCTGTTCGCGCTGGCGCAGAACAACGGCACCATCGATTGGCTGGTGAAGCTGGCGGTGCGCGCGGTGCGCGGGCGCATCGCGGCCATACCGTGGATCATGTTCTTCATTGCCGCGCTGCTGACTTCCGTGGGCGCGGTCAGCCCCGCGGCGGTGGCCATCATCGCGCCTATCACGCTGGGTTTTGCAGCAAGATACGGCATCAGCCCGCTGATGATGGGCCTGATGGTGGTACACGGCGCGCAGGGCGGCGGTTTCTCGCCGATCAGCATCTACGGCGGCATCACCAACAAGATCGTCGCCAAGGCGGGCCTGCCGCTCAACGAAATGGCCACGATGCTGGCCAGCCTGGGCTTCAACC
>JBBKVU010000363.1:0-3094 GCA_037968595.1 Comamonas sp. | reverse complement strand
GGCGCCAGGTCGGCGGTGCCGTCGCCTTCCCAGTCGGGCGCGGCATCGGCCGCGGCCGGGACTTCACTGCCGTCGGTTTCGCTGCTGCTGGATTTTTCGCTCGACGACACCGTGGTCGCGTAGGCGTCGTCGGCATAGTCGTCGCGCTGCGCCGGCACATCGGACTGCGCCAGACCGAACTCCTCACGCTCGGCTTCTTCGGTGGTGCGCTCCAGGAACGGGTTGTCGTCGAGCATGTGCTCGACTTCCTGGCTCAGCTCCAGCGTCGAGAGCTGCAGCAGCCAGATCGATTGCTGCAGCTGGGGCGTGAGTGCGAGATGCTGCGATACACGTAGAGACAGACCCGGCTTCAACAGCATTCTCCCTCAGACCGACACAAACTCATGCACATGGCCATCACATCCGGAAGTGCTCGCCGAGGTATACCCGGCGTACATCGGCGTTTTCCACGATCTCCGCGGGCGTGCCCTGGGCCAGCACGTGGCCGTCGCTGATGATGAAGGCGTGATCGCAGATGCCCAGCGTTTCGCGCACGTTGTGGTCGGTGATCAGCACGCCGATGCCGCGCGCCTTGAGAAAGCCGATGATGCGCTGGATCTCGATCACCGCAATCGGATCGATGCCCGCGAACGGCTCATCCAGCAGAATGAAGCGCGGCTGCGTCGCCAGGGCGCGCGCAATTTCCACGCGCCGGCGTTCGCCGCCCGACAGCGCCAGCGCCGGTGAAGCGCGCAGATGATCGACGCGCAGCTCCTGCAGCAGCGCCAGCAGCCGGCGCTCGATTTCCTCGCGTGTCAGCGGCTTGCCCTGTTCGTCGCGCTGCAGCTCGAGCACCGCGCGCACGTTGTCTTCGACGCTGAGCTTGCGAAAGATCGATGCTTCCTGCGGCAGATACGACAGGCCCAGGCGCGAACGCTGGTGGATGGGCATGTTGCCGACGGCCTGGCCGTCAATGAAGATGTCGCCGGCATCGCAGCGCACCAGGCCCACGATCATGTAGAACGACGTGGTCTTGCCCGCGCCATTGGGCCCGAGCAGGCCCACGACTTCGCCTTTTTGCACCGCCAGCGAAACGTCCTTGACCACCTTGCGGCTGCCATAGGACTTGGCCAGATGCTTGACTTCGAGGCGGCTGGATTCGGGCAGGGTTGGGTTCACGGAGCGCAGCTCATTTCTTCGGTTCGATGGTCATGCTGGGGCGCAGGTTGGCGGCCGGTGCGGCAGGCGGAGCCGGCGGCTGCTCCTTGGGCGCGAGCACGGCGCGCACGCGGCCGCCCGAAGTCGCTCCCGTGCTGCCCGGCGCGCGCGCCTGGCCGTCGACGGTGAACACATCGGTGAGATTGTTGTAGACGATCACCGCGCCCGTGATTTCGTCGCTCAGCGCCGTGCCGCGGTAGCGGCGCAGCTCGCCGCGGCGTATCAGCTTGACGTTGTCGGCCTTGCCGTCGTATTCGATGACTTCGGCCTCGCCCTCGACATACTCGTCGGGCTGACCCGGCAAGGTGTCGCGCTTTTGCCGGAAAAACGCGCGCTTGCCCGCAGCCGCTGTCACGGTGCCGAACTGATAGCCCTCGGCATCCTGGCGCACGTCCAGCTGCGCGCCGCGCAGCACGACCGTGCCCTTGGTCATCACCACGTTGCCGGTGAAGACGCTGGTCTGCTTGAGTTCATCGTGGCGCAGTGCGTCGGCCTCGATGTTCATGGGCTTGTTGCGGTCGGCCTTTTCGGCCTGCACCGCGCCGCAGGCCAGGGCAGAAAGCAAGAGGAGGGGGAGTAGGCGTTTTTTCATGGAGGGCACGAATCTTGCGACCATTGTAGGGCGTGTCATCAATTAATTCCCCGATGCACCGGCCGAACAGGGGGATGAAAGAGCGAACGCCGGGGTTCAAGGCCCGGGGCCGGAGCATGCAGCGCGCACAAAAAAGCCCGCGCAAGGCGGGCTCGAACGACATGGACCGCGGGCAATCAGCCCTTGCGGCTCACGGCAATCAGATGGTCGGTCACGCGCAGCACGTTGGCCATGTTGCCGGCCATCGTGCCATCGGTGTAGAAGCGGCCGGCCACGCCGATCGAAGGCACGCCTTCGACGTTGTAGTCCTGCTGCAGCTGGGTTGCCTTGCGCACCTGGTTGGAAACGGTGAACGAGTTGTAGGCTTCCTTGAACTTGTTCACGTCCACGCCCTGCTTGCCGACCCAGGCAAAGATGTCCTCGTCCTTGGCCAGGCGGTTGCGCTCGACGTGGATCGCCTGGAACACCTTGGTGTGGACTTCGTCGAGCTTGCCCATGGCCAGCAGCGCGTAGTACAGCTTCTGCTGGGGAATGAAGCTGGCGTTGAAGCCCACGGGAACGCGCTGCACCACCACATCGGCGGGCGCCGCCGACTTCCAGGCCGCGAAAGCGGGCTCGAAAGCATGGCAGTGCGGGCAGCTGTACCAGAAGAACTCGATCACCTCGACCTTGCCGGCGCCGGCGGTGGTAGCCACGGGCTTGGACAGCTTGGCGTAATCCTTGCCTTCCTTGAACGCGGCCTGGGCCAGAGCGGGCGTGGCGACAAAGGAAAAAGCGGAAGCGGAAGCTGCCGCTGCGGCAGCCAGAGAAAACTCACGGCGTTTCATGAAACAACACTCCTTGTTCGGTTCTGATAGGTCAGAGGGCGGGCGCGCTAAAAAGTTCAGCGCTGCACCCGCACCAGCGCGGAATCCACGCCCGCGCCTTCAAGCTTGCCCTTGAGCTGCTCGGCGTCGTCGCGCTTGCCGAACGGGCCTACGCGCACGCGAAACACCGTGCGGCCGTTCTGTTCGCGCTCGCTGACCCGCGACTCCCAGCCGAGCATGGCGAGCTTGGCCCGCTGTGCTTCGGCATCGGCCGGGCTGCGAAAGGCACCGGCCTGCACGAAGTAATTGAAGCTCTCTGCGGTGCTGGCCTCGGCCGACTTGGCCTTGACCAGGTCGCCCAGCGGATCACCCGATGTCGCGGCCTTGGGATCCGCCTTGGCGTCCGGCTTGGTGCTGGTGGCGGGCGCGGTCGCGGTGACCGGCGCCGTGGGCGCTGTCGTGGTCGCAGGCGGCACCTGGGTCGGCGCCGGTGCCACGC
>JBBKVU010000362.1:0-2779 GCA_037968595.1 Comamonas sp. | reverse complement strand
CCCGCACCGCGGCGCCGCGTCCGGGCCGCAAGCCCACGCAGGCCAGCGAGGTCCAGGCGGATCCGCTCAAGACCGAACCCGGCTATATCGGCCAGGACAGCCTGTCGCGCGCCCGCAAGGAAGCCAAGCGCGCCACGGCCCAGCGGCGCGGTCGCCGCTGACAGTCTCCGGTGGAGAGTCAGGTGTATGTCCGAGATCGCTAGAATAAGAGGTTTTGTTGTTAACGACAAAAATCTTTAAAACCTTCAAGGAAAACCAAATGGCTATCGAACGCACTCTCTCCATCATCAAGCCCGACGCCGTTGCAAAGAACGTCATCGGCCAGATCTACGCCCGCTTCGAAGGCGCCGGCCTGAAGATCGTGGCTGCCCGTCTGGTGCAACTGTCGCGCAACGAAGCTGAACAGTTCTACGCTGTGCACGCTGCACGTCCTTTCTTCAAGGACCTGGTCGACTTCATGATCTCCGGTCCCGTGATGATCACGGCCCTGGAAGGCGAAAACGCGATTCTGACGAACCGCGAACTGATGGGCGCTACGGACCCGAAAAAGGCAGAAGCCGGCACGATCCGCGCCGACTTCGCTGACAGCATCGATGCCAACGCAGTGCACGGCTCGGATGCTGCCGAAACCGCGGCAGTGGAAGTTGCTTTCTTCTTCCCCGGCCTGAACATCTACTCGCGTTGATCGCCTGGACGCTGTGCAGCGAAAGACCCCAGGGTCTTTTGCTGCCGGCGCCTTGCGGCCGGCGTGGACCCGCATGCCGATATGACTACCAACCTACTTGAATTTGATCTCGACGGACTGTGCGCCTACTGCGAACAGCTCGGGGAGAAGCGTTTCAGGGCGACGCAGCTGTTTCGCTGGATACACCAGCGCGGTGCGAGCGACTTTGAACAAATGAGCGATCTCGCCAAGTCCCTGCGCGAGAAGCTCAAGGCGCGTGCCCATGTCACGGCGCTGCCGGTGCTGACCGAGCATGTGTCCCAGGACGGCACCGTCAAATGGCTGTTTGATGTGGGCGATGGCAATGCGGTCGAGGCCGTGTTCATCCCCGAGGACGATCGTGGCACGCTGTGCATTTCGTCCCAGGCCGGTTGTGCCGTGGGCTGCCGTTTCTGCTCCACCGGCCATCAGGGCTTCAGCCGCAATCTGACGACCGGCGAGATTCTCGCCCAGCTGTGGTTTGCCGAGCATGCGCTGCGCAAGCGCCTGGGGGTGAGCGAGCGCGTCATCTCCAACGTGGTGATGATGGGCATGGGCGAGCCGCTGCAGAACTATACGGCCCTGGTGCCCGCGCTGCGCGTGATGCTCGACGACCACGGCTACGGCATGTCGCGCCGCCGCGTGACGGTCTCGACTTCCGGCGTCGTCCCCATGATGGACCGCCTGGGCCTGGACTGCCCCGTGGCGCTGGCTGTCTCGCTGCATGCGCCCAACGATGCGCTGCGCGACGACCTGGTTCCGCTGAACCGCAAGTACCCGATCAGCGAGTTGCTGGCCTCGTGCCAGCGCTACCTCGAGCATGCGCCGCGCGACTTCATTACTTTCGAATACTGCATGCTGGACGGCGTCAACGACCAGCCCGAGCATGCTCGGCAACTGGTCGAGCTGGTGCGCAGCCATGGCAACGGACGCCCATGGTGCAAGCTCAATCTGATTCCATTCAACCCGTTTCCCGCATCGGGTCTGCTGCGCTCGCCTTCGGCTCAGGTGACCGAGTTCGCGCGCATCCTGACCCAGGCGGGCATCGTGACCACCGTGCGCAAGACGCGCGGTGACGACATCGACGCGGCCTGCGGCCAGCTGGCCGGCGATGTCAAGGACCGCACACGCGCCGCCGAGCGCATGGCAAAGCGCCGCACAATCATGATTGCTCCTTCGCCCTGAAGGAGCCACAAGGCTTACTGCATGAATCCTGGAAAAATCGGACGGCAAAGTTCATACCCGGGCTGGGGGCTCGCAGCCTGCCTGGGTCTGGTGCTGCTCACCGGCTGTGCGGGCGGTCCGCGCGGCATTGACGGCGGCGCCCATGCCGACCTCGTCACGCCTTCCGATGAATCCGAAACCCGCCGCCGCGCTCGCATACGCATGGAGCTGGCGGGCAGTTATTTTCAGCTCGGCAGGACCGAGGTCGCGCTTGACGAAGTCAAGCAGTCGCTGGCCACCGATCCCAACTATGCCGAAGCCCACCAGCTGCGCGGCCTGATCTACATGCAGCTGGGCGATGCGGTGCTGGCCGAGGACGGCTTTCGGCGCGCGCTGGCGCTTGCGCCGCGCGATGCCAACGTGCTGCACAACTACGGCTGGCTGATGTGCCAGCAGAAGCGCTATGCCCAGGCCGACCGCCTGTTCAACGAAGCGCTGGAGCAGCCGCGCTACCAGGCCAAGGGCAAGACCTGGATGGCCAAGGGCCTGTGCCTGCAAAGTGCCGGCCAGGTCAAGGCCTCCGAGGAAGCGCTGTTCAAGGCCTATGAAATGGACGCCGGCAATCCGGTTGTCGCTTACAACCTGGCCAACGTGCTGTATGTTCAGGGGGATGTGACGCGTGCCCGGTTCTATATCCGTCGCCTGAACAACAGCGAGCAGGCAAATGCCGAGTCGCTGTGGCTGGGCATCAAGGTGGAGCGTGCGCAGGGCGACCAGCTGGCGATGGAGCAGCTGGCCGGCCCGCTGGGCAGGCGTTTTCCGGAATCGCGCGAGTGGTTGGCCTATCAACGGGGTGCATTCAATGAGTGAGAGAGAGTTGCAGATGTCCGGTGTCTTGGAGACGCAACAGAG
>JBBKVU010000361.1:0-3387 GCA_037968595.1 Comamonas sp. | reverse complement strand
TCGGGATCGGGCACGACGGCGTCAATGCCCAGCACCATTTCGGGCGAGGTGCCCCAGGTGACCTGCGGCACGATCTGTGCGGCGTCCAGCGTGACCACCAGGTCGAACTGCGCATCGGCGTCCGACTGCAGCGTCTGCCAGTAGGCCACGGCCTGGTCCCACTCGACGCCCGTGGGCGCGAGCGGTCGGCCCTTGACGTAGCGAATGGTCTTTTCATCCACGGCCACCAGGCCGGCGCGCGCGCCGGCTTCGATGGCCATGTTGCAGACCGTCATGCGGCCTTCCATGGACAGGTCGCGTATCGCCTGGCCCGCGAACTCGATGGTGTAGCCCGTGCCGCCGGCCGTGCCTATCTTGCCGATGATGGCCAGCACCAGGTCCTTGGCGGTGACGCCGGGCGCGGCCTTGCCGTCCACGCGCACCAGCAGGTTCTTGGCTTTCTTGGCAAGCAGCGTCTGCGTGGCCATCACATGCTCGACTTCCGAGGTGCCTATGCCGTGGGCGAGTGCGCCAAATGCACCATGGGTCGAGGTATGGCTGTCGCCGCAGACCACGGTCATGCCGGGCAGCGTCGCGCCCTGCTCCGGGCCCATCACGTGAACAATGCCCTGGCCCTTGTCCATGAACGGGAAGAACGCGGCCGCGCCGAACTCGCCGATGTTGTCGTTGAGCGTGGTGATCTGTTCCTTGCTGATCGGGTCGGCAATGCCGGCATAGCCCAGCTCCCAGCCCGTGGTCGGCGTGTTGTGGTCGGCCGTGGCAACCACCGAGCTGATGCGCCACAGCTTGCGGTTCGCGACGCGCAGGCCTTCGAACGCCTGGGGGCTGGTCACTTCATGCACCAGATGGCGGTCGATATAGAGGATGGACGTGCCATCTTCTTCGGTGTGGACGACGTGCTCGTCCCAGATCTTGTCGTACAGGGTGCGTCCCATGGCGTTCTCTCGGCTTTATGGTTTCAGGTGGGTGGGTAATTTTAGGCGGCGGCCAGATGCTCTACCAGCAGGCGCGAAGTCATGGGCAGGGTCTCGAAATCACGCGCCACGAGCAGCACTTCGCGTGCCGCCCAGTCGTCGGTCAGGACCACGGCGCGCAGGTGGCCGACGCCATGCATCAGCGCGAATGCGCGGTCGGGCAGCAGGCCCAGGCCCAGGCCGTTGTCTATCATGCGGCACATGGCGTCCAGGCTGGTGACCTGGATGCGCTGGCGCAGCGGCTTGCCTGCATGCGCGGCCGCGGCCTGCATTGCCAGGCCTATGCTGGAATCGGCCTTGAGGCCGACGATGTCCCAGTCAAGCACCTGGGCAAAGGCCACGCTGGGGGTGCTGGCCAGCGGATGGGCTTCGGGCACCACGACCACCAGGCGGTCGCTGCGGTAGGGGCGGGTCTGGAGGTCGCCCGCGCCGCCCGTGCCCAGCGTGCAGATGCCGACGTCGGCCGTGCCTTCCTGCACCGCGTGCAGCACTTCGGCGCTCAGGCGTTCCTGCAGGTCGATCTTGATCTGGCTGTGGTTGCGCGCAAAGCGGCCCAGGTCCTCGGGCAGGAACTGCAGGATGGCCGACATGTTGGCGTGCATGCGCACATGGCCGCGCACGCCTTCGGCGTATTCGCTGAGTTCGCCCTGCATGCGCTCGAGTCCGAACAGCACGGTGCGCGCATGGTGCAGCAGGCTTTCGCCGGCCGGCGTCAGGGTCACGCCGCGGCTGTGGCGGTAGAGCAGGGCGGTGTCCACCGCGGCTTCGAGGTCGGACAGTCGCTTGCTGACGGCCGAAGCGGCAATGAATTCGCGCTCGGCCGCGCGTCCGATGCTGCCGAGTTCGCAGACGGCGACAAACAGCTGCAGGGAAGTGAGGTCGATGCGGCGCGCAAAACTGCGCTCGGAATTCTTCATGGGTCTTTTATGCTTCTCGAAAAGAGAAGTTGAGGGTATTTTCGCTGAATATTTTGCCTCTGTCATCGTAAACGACGATGGCGCGGTTGTCTTTCAGCGAACATCGCTTCTGCAGCAGGCAAAAAAATCCCCGCACGCGGCGGGGATGGTGGGTGCCGAGGCGATCAGCTGAAGAATTTCTTCAGCTTGTCGGTCCAGCTTTCGCCGCTGGGCGAATGCCGGCCGCCACCCTTTTGCAGCGATTCCTCGAGCTCGCGCAGCAGCTTGCGCTGGTACTCGGTGAGCTTGACCGGGGTTTCCACCACGATGTGGCAATAGAGGTCGCCCGGGTAGCTGGCGCGAATGCCCTTGATGCCCTTGCCGCGCAGGCGGAACTGCTTGCCGGCCTGCGTGCCTTCGGGAATGTCGATGGCCGCCTTGCCGGCCAGCGTCGGCACTTCGATCTCGCCGCCCAGCGCGGCGGTGATGAAGCTCACCGGCACCTGGCAGTGCAGGTCGTCACCCTCGCGCTCGAAGATGTCGTGCTTGCGGATGCGGATCTCGATGTACAGATCGCCTGGAGGGCCGCCGTTGGTGCCGGGTTCGCCGTTGCCGGTCGAGCGGATGCGCATGCCGTCGTCTATGCCAGCGGGAATCTTGACTTCCAGCGTCTTCTGGTGCTTGACCTTGCCCTGGCCGTTGCAGCTGGTGCAGGGCTCGGGGATGATCTTGCCCGTGCCGCGGCAGTGCGGGCAGGTCTGCTGCACGCTGAAGAAGCCCTGGCGCATCTGCACCGAGCCCTGGCCCGCGCAGGTGGTGCAGGTCTTGGCGCTGGTGCCGGGCTTGGCGCCCGAGCCATGGCAGGTGTCGCAGCTGTCCCAGGACGGGATGCGGATCTGCGCGTCCTTGCCCTTGGCGGCTTCCTCGAGCGTGAGTTCCATCGCATAGCTCAGGTCGTTGCCGCGGTAGACCTGGCGTCCGCCGCCGCGCCCGCCGCGTCCCTGACCCTGGCTGAACATGTCGCCGAAGATGTCGCCAAAGGCTTCGGCGAAACCGCCATAGCCTTCGCCGCCGCCCATGCCGCGGTTCGGGTCCACGCCGGCATGGCCGTACTGGTCATAGGCCGCGCGCTTCTGGGCGTCCGAGAGCATTTCGTAGGCCTCCTTGGCCTCCTTGAAATTCTCTTCGGCCTTGACGGCGGTATCGCCCTGGTTGCGGTCAGGGTGATGCTTCATCGCGAGCTTGCGATAAGCCTTCTTGATTTCCTCGTCCGAGGCGTTCTTGGCAACGCCGAGGACTTCGTAATAGTCGCGTTTGGACATGTTGATTTATGGAGCCGGTTGGAACAGGAACGCCGCGTCACCCCGAAAACGGGACGACGCGGCGGCGGTCAGTCACTGAGGACCTGGCGCGTCAGTCCTTCTTGACTTCCTTGACTTCGGCGTCGACGACGTTGTCATCGTCAGCGGGCTTGCTGGACGAACCAGCGGACGATGCACCTGCGGTGTCGGCACCAC
>JBBKVU010000360.1:0-13668 GCA_037968595.1 Comamonas sp. | reverse complement strand
GAATCACTTCCAGCAGACGCGCCTCCGCCAAGCCCCTCGTGCCGCACACGGCGGAGGCGCGTCTGCTGGAAGTGATTCAGCTGGTCAAGCGCCAGGAACTCGACGCTGCCTTGAAGGGTGCGGCGCAGCTCACGGCCGATGTACCCAATTTTCGCGCTGCCCAGCTGGTCTATGCCGACTTGCTGCGCTTCAAGACCGGCCGCGTGACAGGCTGGGCCAATGCGCCCACATCCGAAGTCACGCAGTTGCTGGTCAAGCATGTGCCCACGGATCCCAAGGCCACGCCCGCGCCGCCGCAGGAGTTGCAGGAGCAGGCGCATGGCCTGCAAAAGGAACTTCAGCGCCGCGTCCATGGCGCGGGTGCGGTGCTGGCTGCGGGCAGCGTGCCGCGGGAATTCCTGCAGTTGGGCGCTTCGGTGCGCCATGCCGTGGCCATAGACGCGAGCAAATCCCGGCTGTATCTGTTTCGCAATGACAAGGGCAAGCTGCGCCTGATCGGCGACTTCTATATCTCTATAGGCAAGTTCGGCATGGGCAAGTCGCTTGAAGGCGATCAGCGCACGCCGCAAGGTGTGTACTTCATCGGCCGGCAGATTCCGGGTGCACGACTGCCGGATTTCTACGGCAAGGGCGCGCTCACGCTCAATTACCCCAATGACTGGGACAAGGCCGTCGAACGTTCGGGTGACGGCATCTGGCTGCACGGATCGCCACCGGATCAGTTTGCGCGCCTGCCCGAAGCCAGCGACGGCTGCATTGTTCTGGCCAATCCCGACCTGATCCTGCTGATGAAGACGCTGGATCGCCAGACGCCGGTGCTGATTCGCGACAAGCTGCAGTGGGCGGGGACGGCGGACAAGACCCAGGCCAAGACCGCCGACACCTTCGTGCGCGTATTGGACAATTGGCAGCAGGCATGGAAAAGTGCCGACCCGCTCCTGCTGACAAAGATGTATGGGCAGGAACCCACGGCGGAGCACGCTCCCAGGGCCCGCCTCACGGAATTCTTCCGCTTTGCCGATATTGGCGTGCAGGAGCTGTCGGTCTACGCCTGGAAGGACCCGCAAGGCGAAATCCGTATCGTCGACATGCAGATCGGCAGCCGCAAGGCCGGCAAGACCTTGCCCTTGCGCCAATACTGGCGCCGTATGGGCGATCGCTGGGAAGTGCTTTCCGAAGAGATCCGCAGCTGAGCACCTGCCGGCGGCGCGGTTCCGTGAGCATGGCAATCAGTTGCGCAAGCTTCTCGCGGCTGCGGATGGCTCAAGCGCGATTGCGGTCCGCCTCGCGAGAGCCGGCTTCCGGCCATTGATCAACGGCGCGCTGACCGGGTCTCTGAAAGCCGGGCGGTCACATGCGCAGCCCTGACGAACCACTTCACAGCAAACCGCGCTCCTGTTGCCTGACTTGTTGCTTGTTGCTTGTTGCTGGTGACTGGTGACTGGTGACTGGTGACTGGTGACTGGTGAGCGGTGAGCGGTGAGCGGTGAGCGGTGAGCGGTGAGCGGTGAGCGGTGGCTGGTCGCTTCTGGCCGGGGTTTATCCGTTCGCCCTGAGCTTGTCGAAGGGTCGGTGGTTGCAATCACCCTCGAATACCTCAAATTTTGCCTGCTGACATTTCATTTTCATAATGTGAAAAATAGAAATGTTGCAGCGCACCAAAAAATATCAATACGAGAAATGTCGTTTCGCAATGCGAAAAATCAATGCAAGTGCTTGATTTATATAGAACTCTTATCTCTTATATAAGACATAAGACTCATGCTTTTTTCTTGAAATAAATTTACAGTAGTCTCCATGGGCGGCAGAAATGCTCCCGCAGAAGTTCATCAACCTTGAGTCCTTGGAGAAACAACATGCCCCAATCGCTGACGCAACAATTGAGCCGTGAACAGCAAATCGCCGCACTGGAAAAGGACTGGGCGCAGAACCCCCGCTGGAAGGGGATCAAGCGCGGTTACTCGGCCGCCGATGTGGTGCGCCTGCGCGGCAGCCTGCAGCCCGAGCACACACTGGCCCAGCGCGGCGCCGAGAAGCTCTGGCAAAAGGTCAACGGCGGTGCCAAGAAGGGCTATGTGAACTCGTTTGGCGCCATCTCGGCCGGCCAGGCAATGCAGCAGGCCAAGGCCGGTCTCGAAGCCGTGTACCTGTCGGGCTGGCAAGTTGCCGCCGACGGCAACAGCTCCGAAACCATGTATCCCGACCAGTCGCTGTACGCCTACGACTCGGTCCCGACCATGGTTCGCCGCATCAACAACACCTTCAAGCGTGCCGATGAAATCCAGTGGGGCCGTGGCCTGAACCCCGGCGACGCCGAGTTCATCGACTACTTCCTGCCCATCGTGGCCGATGCCGAAGCCGGCTTTGGCGGCGTGCTCAACGCGTTCGAGTTGATGAAGAACATGATTGCTGCCGGCGCGGCGGGTGTGCACTTCGAAGACCAGCTGGCGGCAGTGAAGAAGTGCGGCCACATGGGCGGCAAGGTGCTGGTGCCCACGCAGGAAGCCATCGAGAAGCTCAAGTCGGCACGCTTTGCCGCCGACGTGATGGGCGTGCCCACACTGATCCTGGCCCGCACCGATGCGGAAGCCGCGAACCTGATCACTTCCGACCACGATGCCAACGACAAGCCGTTTCTCACCGGTGAACGTACCCAGGAAGGCTTCTATCGCGTGCGCAACGGCGTCGAACAGGCCATCAGCCGCGGCGTGGCCTACGCTCCCTACGCCGATCTGGTGTGGTGCGAAACCGGCACGCCTGATCTGGGCTTTGCCCGCGAGTTCGCCCAGGCCGTGCATGCCGCCTGCCCAGGCAAGCTGCTGAGCTACAACTGCTCGCCTTCGTTCAACTGGAAGAAGAACCTCGACGACAAGACAATTGCTTCGTTCCAGGAGGAACTCTCGGCCATGGGCTACAAGTACCAGTTCATCACGCTGGCCGGTATCCACATCAACTGGTTCAACACCTTCCAGTTCGCCCACGCCTACGCCAATGGCGAAGGCATGAAGCACTACGTGAACATGGTCCAGGAACCCGAGTTCGCCGCGCGTGAAAAGGGCTACACCTTCGTGTCGCACCAGCAGGAAGTGGGCGCGGGCTACTTCGACGATGTGACCACGGTGATTCAGGGCGGCACGTCGAGCGTCAAGGCCTTGACCGGTTCCACTGAAGAAGAGCAGTTTCACTGATCTTCAACGGCTCCTGGCGTTCGTGAGGGCGCTGGGGGAGGGCAGGGGGAGAAACCACTTGATGCTTCGGTGTCAGGTGGTTTTTTTGCGTTGGAGACTGAATTCGGCTGCAAGGGCCTGCAGTGCTATCGCCACTGACGGCTTTCGACCCCAAAGCAGCCCGTCGAGCGACAATCATGGGCTCACTACAAATGTCAAAAATGTTTGAGGCCTCAGCGCGTCTTCTCTCCACACTGTTGGCGCTTACCGCGACCAGTTCCTACGCTAGCGAGTTGTGCACTCTCATTGTCGATGCTGCCTCAGGCGTCCCCATCGTCAAGACGGGAACAAACTGCACCACGCGCGTCACGCCTGCATCTACGTTCAAGGTCGCTATCAGCTTGATGGCGTTCGACTCAGGGGTGCTCAAGGACGGCCATGGGCCTGCGTGGCCGTATGAAGCTGGTTACCCTGACTGGGCAGGAGATGCCTGGAAGGGTGACATTGACCCGACCGATTGGATGAAGAGGTCTGTTTTCTGGTACTCCCAGCAAATCGTAAAAAAGCTAGGACAGACTCAGTTCCAAAACTATGTCACCTCCTTCAAGTATGGCAACCAAGATGTTTCAGCCGTCGAGGTTCAACAGCCTGGAAACAACGGGGCCTGGGTCATGTCGTCGCTCCAGATTTCGCCACTTGAGCAAGTTGCATTTCTTCGGAACATGGTCAATCGCCAGCTTCCGGTGAGCGCTCATTCGTATCAGATGACGGAAGAGATTACCCAGCAGGGTGATGTGAACGGATGGAAAGTCCATGGAAAGACAGGCACCGGATCACCCGGGCAGGACAACAAGTATCGAGCAGATCAGGCCTACGGGTGGTATGTGGGTTGGGCGAGGAAAGGGACGCAAGCCTTGGTGTTTGCGCACCTTATTCAGGATGAGAAGGCGCAGACCCCGAATGCTGGGTTGCGCGCACGGAGCCAACTATCTGAGCAACTGCTTCTGGCCACTCAGAAGCGCTGATCCAACGTCCGCTGTTGGCCGGAACCTGCCTCAGCCAAAGACCGCTGCATCGCTTTCAAGCTGTTTGTAGAAGAACGTGGTGCTGCAATACGCGCCGTCCGGCATCAAGGCATAGTTGGGCACCATACCGGCCCGAAGCCAATTTGCGCGCTCATACAACCGTTCCGCATCGCCTCCGGTCGCGGTGTCGAGTACGAGCACCGTCTTGCCCGCGTCGCACGCGGCGGCCTCCACTGCCGTCATGAGGCGTTGTGCCAAGCCCTGTTTTCGGGCTCGGCGATGGACCAGCATTTTGGCCACCTCGGCGCGATGAGGCTGGTTCTCGGGCATGGCAGTGATGAGTTGAACTGTCCCCACGATGGCGCCATCTGCGTCTTCCGCTATCAGCAGCACGCGTTCGTTGCGAGCCACGCCTTCAGCGACGCCCTGCCAAAAAGCCAGGGCCTTCTCGCGTGGCAGAGGCTGCATGAAGCTGACCGACGCACCTCCCTCCACGCAGTCAATCAGCACGTCGGCCAGTGCTTCGACACTGGCGGCCGCCTCTTTGACGCGCAAGCGCCGGATGGTAAATGAAGCAGGGGCAGCATGGATCATCATGGGTCGTTCCTGGCAGACAAAACTGTTGGTGATGCAAGGCGGTGTGTTGGGCGGCCAAGCGTGGTCACTGCGACCAGATAGCGCGCCGGCTTGGTACCGGGGTTGTGGAAGACGACGGGCTGGTTGAGTTGCATCGATAGGCAGTCACCGGTCGACAGCGTCCAAGCAGTGTCTCCAACGGTCAATTCCATGCGGCCTGCAAGCAGCCAAATCTGCTGATGAATGTCCGCGTCATGTACGGCAGAGTCCAGGGCGACACGCCCGCCGGGAGGGAACACCACCTCCACGAGTTGCAGCGGTGAGGGCGCAGGTGGTGACAGGTGGCGGCGCTTATAACCCGAGGCAGGGTCCTGCCATACCGGCTGCTCGGCTAAACCGATAAAGGGTGAAGGCGGCGCGGCCTTCGTGCCGCCGGCGGCGTCCTCAAAAAAGGAGGCGAGTGACACGCTCAGGCCGATGGCCAGCTTGTCGAGCACTGCGGCCGTGGGGCTGCTTTGGGCACGCTCGATGAGAGAGATGTTGGAGCGGCTCACCCCGCTACGCTCGGCCAAAGCATCAAGCGAGTAGCCGCGTGCATTGCGCAACTCGCGAAGACGGTAGGCTATGCGAGCGTTAATGTTCATTCCGTCAGTTTAATGGAACTTCCTCCATAAAACTAGATGGACGTGGCGGTGGACTGGTGGACGCGACGGGGGTTCATTGTGGTAGCCGGAAACTAGAAGGCGCGCGTGAAGGTCTGCTGTTGGCCGCTAGCGCCCGTCCTGGAGGCTCGCCTCGACCCAAAGCCGTCGCCTGCGGGAATGCATTCAATGGCCGCACCTGGCCGGATTGCGCAGGTTAAGTGCCCGTGCGGAAATGGACGATCATGATCCCTGCCCTTGTTCCCAATCCTTGCGCCCTGTTCGCACAAGAACGAAGATCCCAAGAAGGGTGCCGATAGGCACAGCGAAGAGCAGCAAGAAACCAAGAGTACGAGAGAGCGAGCGTCCCCATGCCTGACCAGTACGAACACCCCGCAAAGCTACAAGATGCAAAGTGGGGAGGGCTGCGAACATAGCAAGAAGAATCAGAATGCCTGTGGTATCGGATTGATTTCCAGCTAAATACACGGTGCAGATGAATGTCGCGATAAGCCCATAGAAGATGACCAAGCCAAGATGAATGCGAGCTACAGACCGATTCATGTTTCCTCCGTTGACGATTTTTTGATTTTGGCCGATTTCAACGGTGCAGACGAGTGGCCGGTTCGGGCTGTGGATTCAACGGCTCCATGCAACACAATCACCGCAGCTATTGTCAACCAGACCTGATCCGCATGACTTCCATCCTGCCAAGGAGGGCAAGGCGAGACAGCCTTTCCTTTTGCCAACGGCGAAGGCATGAAGCACTGCGTGAACATGGTCCAGAAACCCGAATTCGCCGCGCGTGAAAAGGGCTACACCTTTGTGTAGCACCAGCAGGAAGTGGGCGCGGGCTACTTCGACGATGTGACCACGGTGATCCAGGGCGGCACTTCGAGCGTCAAGGCGCTGACGGGCTCCACCGAAGAAGAGCAGTTCGACTGATGTTTATAGGCTCCTGGGGCTCGTGAGGGCGCCGGGGAGGAAAGGGGGAAAACCACTTGCTGCCTCGGTGTCAGGTGGTTTTTTTGGAGAGCGAATTTGATGACATGGATCGCTAGGACTGAAAATATTTGCCTTTGATGTTGGCTATTTTTATAAACTCAAGATACATTACGTTACCTCCTGATGGTCTTTGCCGTGAGCCTATTGCATCAGTCCGCGCATAGATGTCTTGTCTTTTTGGGGATTCGCTTGCTGGTTCTTCCAATCATCATCAGTCTCTTGGAAGAAGATGGGACACTTTTCCAACGGTGTTTCCGGTGGTCCTAGGTAGCTCGGCCATGGGGGTTCTTGGTCACTGCTGGAGAAAAGGCGCAAAGTATGATTTTTCCAAAGCCGTGTGATTAAATTTTTGCTGAATTCAATCTATAAGACTTTTCATCATGGCTAATTATCCAACCTTGGACTTTCTTCCTGATTTATCCTCGAGCACCATGGACGATGCGACAGCACTCTGGCTGTCGCCTTACATTCCAACGCTGTCTGGTATTGATTGGGATAATTCTGCATATTACTCAACGTCTCGTAGCTACGCCATTCTTTATGATACATTCAAATGGAATGCTACCGAAGGAGCGACATACGACATAGTTAGCAAAAGCTATTTCGACCCCTTTGTAGTTCTTGTTTATGATTCGTGGGGAAACGTTGTCAAGACCGGCGAGGCCTCTTATGAAGGCTCATATGGCACAGATTGGGTCTGGGGCTTTGTCGCACCTTATACCGGTACATTTTATGTGAGTGCTTCGTGGAATCAAGGTAATTATTTCAAGAATGTCTCTATTGGAATATATGAAGACATCGATACAGCTTCTTCAGTTCCGGTGAAGCCTGGTCAGTCGCAGACGTCGGTTGTGGATGTGATCGTTGATAGTGGGGTGCTTGGCGCCCAAGCAGTTTTGCTCAAGGGCTTGGTTGAGACCACGGTCTATGACGGTGGCAATCTTGTGTCTCATACAATCAAGTTCGGAGACTCGGTTTTCGATTATTCTGCGATTGACCCATTGATTTCAACGGTGGTGCGCGATGGTGTGTTCACCGGTGAGTTTTCCAAGGAAGTGGCAGACTTTCTTCCATCTGTCTCCGGTATAACGTATCAAGATGCTGTAAGTTTGGTCGGAGTGCAGGCGATAGACAATGTGATTCTTGCCATCGCAGGCGCAGATGGTTTTTACGTTTCTTGATTGAATGGAATAAATTATCCTCCGTGAAGAAGATTTCGGCAGTTTTTGTTTGTTGTCTTGTCTGGTGAAATCGGAAATGCTCATGCTGCGAGGAATCTCGGGGCCGTCCGGATGCATAACTACTTGATGCTGTGGGCGTCAGGTGGTTTTGCATTGTGCGGCTGTATCAGGCCGAGGCCGGTATTTAAGCCACGGGCGTGATCGACGCCAACGAGGCCATTACGATCTTGGTTGATCAGCCATTTTGGACGAGTGTTTGTTGCCACCAATCTCCATAAGCGTCCGAACAGCGCCCCACTTACACTGAGAACATACAAAAACGAAATTTGAGAGGTCTGGAATGCTCAAAGTGTGGGGCCGGCGCAGTTCATTCAACGTGCAAAAGGTGTTGTGGCTTGTGGGTGAGCTGGGCCTTGCACACGAACACATTCCCGCGGGTGGCGGTTTCGGTATCAGCGATACGCCGGATTTTCTGGCAATGAATCCCCATGGCCGGGTTCCACTGGTCGACGACAACGGAACCATCGTCTGGGAGTCTCATGCCATCTTGCGATACCTGGCGGCGCGCTACGGCAAGCCCCATTTCTGGAGTGAAGACGCGGGGCGGCAATCCCAGGCCGATCGCTGGATGGATTGGTCTCAAGCAAGCCTGCAACCTGCCTTCCTGACAGGCGTGTTCTGGGGTTTTTACCGCACTCCGCCAGATCTGCGTGACTGGGCAGCGATTGAAAAAAGCATGGCGCTGTGCAGCCAGTACTTTCGTCTATTGGACCAGGTGCTCTCGGATCAGCCATTTCTTGCGGGCGAAACTTTGACCCTGGCTGATATTCCCGCAGGCACGGCGCTGTATCGCTATTTCGAGTTGGATATGGAACGACCTCATCTTCCGAATGTGCAAGCCTGGTACCAACGCCTAGGGCAGCGCGCGGCCTATCAAGAGCACGTGATGCTGCCGTTCAGCGAGTTGCGAGGTCGGCTCGACTACTAGCTGCTGGACCATAGCCGGCTTCTGGCCGGGATTGCGGGCTGTGTCATCGCGCCAGGCAGGCGTTGCATCCGTCAGCCAACGTCTCTGGGGTGAGCAGGACTCGCCGTTAAACGAAAAACCATCCTGCGGGATGGTTTTTTGCTAGGCGTCGTTGGCAATCTGCCGTGCATAGACAGCCAGCACGATGCGCTCGGAATGCACGAGGTAGTCGTTGAGCGCGGCCGCGGCTTCGGCCATCTGGTCGGCCTCGACCATTTCCATGATGCGTTGATTCATGCTCACATAGGGCGCATGCAGGAACTCCGGATCGTTGAGCAATCCGAAGGCCAGGCGCAACTCGACCAGCAGATGGGAAAAGAAACTGTTGAGGCGTTCGCTGTCGGCCATCCCGACCAGCGCCATGTGGAAATCCATGTTCGCCGTGCCCACGCCCTGCCAGTCGCCCGCATCGCGGCAGGCCTGGGCGTTGTCCACCGCCTGGCGCATGCGCTTCTTGGCAGGGTGATAGGGGTAGGCCTGGGCCAGCGCCTGGCACTCGATCATGCGGCGCACGCGGTAGATGTCGATGATCGAGGCAATGCTGGGCGTGGCGACAAATACGCCGCGGTTGGGGGCGTGCTTGAGCAGCCCCTCCTTGGTCAGCGAGCGGAACACCTCGCGCAGCGTGTTGCGTGAGATGTCCAGGTTTTCGCTCAGCGCCGCTTCTGACAGCTTCTGCCCCGGCACGAACTCTCCCTGAACGATCTTTTGCCTAACCATGTCGGCCACGCGTTCGTTGAGGCTGGTGGCGGCAATGGAAAGTTCGGGAACGGAGTTCATCGATGGTGCAGGTGGTGGTGGAAATTCAGGCCGCAGCGCGGATGCCTGGGCAGCGCGCCATTGTGCCGTGAAACCCGCCGATTGCCCTGGTTGGCAACGTGGCTTACGCCGGAGAAATGAGGGTAATTACTGATTCTGCTGGCCCTCAAATGGCTTGCACAATCGGGTCATTGTTCATTCATTGTTTTATGAATGCTCAACCTTTTAAGTTTATTGTTCAACAAAAAAGCAAGGGCTGGCTTTTGAAGCCAGCCCTTGCGCCGTTCTTCGTCCCCAGGGCTTGGCGCGGGGCGAGTGGATCAGCGTGGCAGCGGCCACATGTCCACCTGATCCACCCCGGCCCAGCGTGTGGGATCCAACGAAAGGTATTTCAATGATTGCAGACGTCAGTCTCTGGCCCCTCATCGGGGTCGGCGTCATCATCGCGGGCTTCATCCTGCGCTTCAATCCGATGCTGGTGGTGATCGTCACCGCCATCGCCACGGCGTTTGCCGCGGGCTTCGGGCCGGAGAAGATCCTGGCGGTCATCGGCACGGGTTTCATCAAGACCCGCAACCTGCCGCTGATCATCTTGCTGCCGCTGGCGGTGATCGGCCTGCTCGAGCGCCATGGTCTGCGCCAGCATGCCCAGAACTGGATCAGCTCCATCAAGTCGGCCACGGCCGGCCGCCTGCTGATCGTCTACCTGGCCGCGCGTGAACTCACGGCCGCAATGGGTCTGACCAGCCTCGGCGGTCACCCGCAAATGGTGCGTCCGTTGCTGGCCCCCATGGCCGAAGGCGCGGCCGAAACCAGGTACGGCAAGTTGCCCCAGCGCATACGCCACAAGCTGCGCGCCTATTCGGCGGCCACCGACAACGTGGGCCTGTTCTTCGGCGAGGACATCTTCGTGGCCTTCGGCGCCATCGTGCTGATGGTCACGTTCCTGCGCGAGGCCGGCATCGAAGTCGAGCCCATCCATGTCGCGCTGTGGGGCATTCCAACGGCGATCTGCGCGTTCCTGATCCACGGCTGGCGCATGTATCGCCTCGACAAGACGCTGGACAAGGAACTGGGCGGTGGACGTGCCGCCGAAGAAGTGGCCGCTGAACAAGCGACTGCTGCCAAGAGCGTGGAGGCGCGCTGATCATGATTTTGTCGATTCAACATCTCTACTATCTCGTCGGCGCCATTCTGGCGATCACGGCGCTGATGACCCTGGCCGACAAGGCCCACACGCGCCGTTTCAGCAGCGCCGCTTTCTGGGGCCTGTATTCGCTGGTCTTCCTGATCGGTGAGAAGCTGCCGCCCGAATGGGTGGGCGTGGGCGTGATCGTGATGGCGCTGATCGCCGGCTTCGGCGGCGTGGGCGTGGGCAAGCACAAGCCGCGCACCGACGCTGAATACATGGCCAGCGCCAAGCGCCTGGGCAACAAGCTGTTTGCGCCGGCACTGGCCATTCCGCTGGTGACCGTGATCGGCACCTTGCTGCTGCACAACATCAAGATCGGCGACGCGCTGCTGCTGGACCCCAAGAACACCACCTTGGTGAGCCTGGGTCTGGGCTGTGTCGTGGCGCTCGGCCTGGCCTGTTATCTGACACGCGAAACGCCGGTGCAGGGCATGCGAGAATCGCGCCGTCTCACCGACGCGCTGGGCTGGGCCGTGGTGCTGCCGCAATTGCTGGGCATGCTCGGTCTGGTGTTCTCCGACGCCGGCGTGGGCAAGGCCGTGGCCTATGTGACGACCAGCTATATCAACATGGACATCCGCTTTGTTGCCGTGGCGGTGTACGTGCTGGGCATGGCGCTGTTCACCATCATCATGGGCAATGGCTTTGCTGCGTTCCCGGTGATGACCGGTGGCGTGGGCGTGCCGATTCTGGTCGGTGTGTACCACGGTGACCCGGCCGTGATGGCGGCCATCGGCATGTTCTCCGGCTACTGCGGTACCTTGCTGACGCCCATGGCGGCAAACTTCAACATCGTGCCCGCGGCGCTGCTGGAGTTGCCGGACAAGAATGCGGTGATCAAGGCGCAGGCACCGACAGCACTGGCGCTGCTGGTGGTGAATATCTTCCTGCTGTATTTCCTGATGTTCCGTTGAATGGAGAGGGCGAACGATGAATGAAGCCTTGAATATCCTGGTCATGGGCTTCGAGCCTTTCGAGCAGGACACGATCAATCCAGCCTGGGAAATAGCGCGCGCGCTGGATGGCTGGAGCTTCGAGGTCGAAGGCCGCACGGCACGCGTGCATGGCATGCAGCTGCCCTGTGTGTTTGGCGCGTCCATTGCGACCTTGCGCGCAGCGATGGCGCAACACCAGCCGCAGCTCGTGGTCTGCCTGGGGCTGGCCGGCACGCGCAACGAGATCACACCTGAGCGCGTGGCAATCAACATCGACGACGCGCGCATTCTCGACCATGCGCAGGCCCAGCCCATCGACGTGCCCATCGTGGAGGGCGGCCCGGTCGCCTACTGGTCGACTTTGCCGATCAAGGCCATCGTGCGCGATCTGCGGGCGGCCGGCATTCCCGCCTCGGTTTCAAACACCGCAGGCACCTTTGTCTGCAACCATATTTTTTACGCGCTGATGCATGCGCTGGCCCAGGAAGGCGATCGCGCGCGCGGCGGCTTTGTGCATGTGCCTTTGTTGCCCGAGCAGTCTGCGCGCCTTCCCGGCACTTCCAGCATGGCGCTTTCCACCCAGGTCGAAGGCATGCGTCAATTGCTGCGCACTGCGCTCACGGTGCAGGCCGATGTGGTTGAGACCGGCGGCAAGCTGCATTGAGCGGCATTCAATAAAGGAAATCACGATGTTGAAGATGGACTTGAACAGCGATCTGGGCGAGAGCCTGGGCGCCTGGCGCATGGGCGATGACGCGGCCATGCTGAAGATCGTCAGCAGCGCCAACGTGGCCTGCGGCTTCCATGCGGGCGACACCGCCGGCATTCTCAAGACCCTGCGCGAAGCCCAGGCCAATGGCGTGACCGTCGGCGCGCATGTCGCCTACCGCGATCTCGTGGGCTTTGGCCGGCGCAACATGGACGTCGCCAGCGAAGACCTGGTGGCCGACGTGATCTATCAGATCGGCGCGCTCCAGGGCCTGGCCACGGCCGCCGGCACGCGCGTGCGCTACGTCAAGCCCCATGGCGCGCTCTACAACATGATTGCCCATGACGCACGCCAGGCGCGCGACGTGATCAACGCGATTCTCGCCATCGATGCCAGCCTGGTGCTGGTGTGCCTGGCGGGCTCGCCGCTGATCGGCTGGGCGCGCGCCGCGGGCCTGACCACGGTGGCCGAAGCGTTTGCCGACCGCGGCTACATGCCCGACGGCAGCCTGGTGTCGCGGCGCGAAAAAGGCGCGGTGCTGCATGACGCCGACGAAGTCGCGGCCCGCATGCTGCGTCTGGTGCGCGAAGGCGTGGTTGCCGACCTGAACGGCAACGACGTGCGCATCGAGGCCGACTCGATCTGCGTGCATGGCGACAGCCCGGGCGCGGTCGAGATGGCCCGCGCCGTGCGCGCGCGCCTGCAGGCCGAAGGCGTGGCGATCTCCGCGTTTGTGAACTGAGCCGCCCATGCGCTTCCTGCCTGTCAATCTGAATGCGCTGCTGGTCGAGCTCGACGACCTGGCGCAGTCCCTGGCCCTGCTGCAGTCGCTGCAGAGCGAGCCCGTGCTGGGCGTCGAGGAGCTGATTCCCGCGGCGCGCACCATCCTCGTCTATTTCAATCCGACGCTGACGCAGTTGCCGCAGCTGATTGAGCAGATCGGCGGGCGCAGCGTGGCGGCCCAGGTCGAACGCTCCAGCCACCGCGTGCAGATTCCCGTGCATTACGACGGCGAGGACCTGCAGGAAGTGGCGCAGTTGCTGGGCGTGACCTCCGCCGATGTGGTGCGCATGCACACCGGCGGCGATTATTCCGTGGCTTTCACCGGCTTCGCGCCGGGCTTTGCCTATCTGTCGGGCGGCGACGCGCGCCTTGACGTTCCCCGGCGCAAGACGCCGCGCACGCGCATTCCCGCGGGTGCGGTGGGCCTGGCCGGCACGTTCAGCGGCGTCTATCCGCAGGCCAGCCCCGGCGGCTGGCAGATCATTGGCACGACGCCCGTGCAGATGTGGGATCTGCAGCGTGTCGCGCCGTCGTTGCTGCGCCCCGGCTACCGCGTGCAGTTTGTCGATATCGCCACTTTGTCGCCCGAAGCGCTGGCCGCGCTGACGTCGGCCTGCGCGGGTGAACGCGTGGCAGCCGGGGCCGGCACGCGTTCACCCGCGCAGGCC
>JBBKVU010000359.1:0-11777 GCA_037968595.1 Comamonas sp. | reverse complement strand
GGCGCGCCAGCACGCTGTAGGCGCGCTGGCCATTGCCCATGTCGATCAGGTCGAGCTGCGCCAGCCCGTCGGCGCGCGGGCGCACGGCGGCCACGCGCTGCTGGTTGTGCAGCACCACGCCCGTGGTCTCGCGGTACCAGCGCAGATACTCCATCCACTGCAGGCGGGGAATCTTGTCGAGCACGGCCCAGGCGGCTTCGCCCCACTGGGCTTCGAACCAGGCGCGGAAGGTCAGGGACGAGAACCCCAGCGCCGGCCCCGTCAGCTCCTTGGGCGAGCGCAGCGTTTCCATGCGCGCCGTCGTCGCCCACGGGCCTTCATAGCCGGAGGGATTCTGGTCGAAGATCTGCGCGCGAATGCCCAGATGGCTCAGCGCCGTGGTCAGCGCCAGCCCTCCCATGCCGCCGCCGACGACCGCGACGTCCAGCACGGGCTGGCCTTCGTGGCTCAGCGCCGGTGTCCAGGCCTTGCCGGGCAAGGCCAGCAACTGCAGGTCACGCCGGTAGCGCGACTGCAGCGCGGCAAGAGAGGGGATATGAGGGGAAAGCAAACTGTTCATGGGTGGGGCATCGTTTTGCGTTCAGGGGGGCAAAGCGGGCTGGTGGCAAGCAAGGAAATGGAAGGAGAGCAGACGCCGGCCATGGCCTGGGCATCGTGCAGCTGGCACTGGTCCAGCGAGGCGGCGCTGGCGCGCAGCGCTTCGAGCAGGACCAGCGCGGGCGCCGAGAGGGTTTTTCCCTGGGCGCTGATGGCGCCAAAGTGAAATGGAATGCGTACATCAAGGTCGCGGTAGGCCAGACCCTGCAAAGGAGCGCCGAGCAGGGTCAGCGGGTCCAGAATGGCCACGCCCAGACCGGCGCGCACCAGTGCCTGGGCGTTCATCGACGAATTGGTTTCGATGTCGACCTGCAGGCCGGGAGCGCCGGCCTTGTGCAGCGCAGCGTCGATGTGCTGCTTGAGTCGGTGCGGGTTGTGCATGCCTATGACGCGGTGCTTGGCAAGCGCGGCGATAGGGACGGCATCCAGCGCGGCCAGCGGATGGTCGGCAGGCAGCACGGCCTTGCAGGGCACTTCGGCGACCCAATGCACGTTGATCTGCTGGTGATCGAGCGGCAGGCTGCACACGCCGATGTCGGCCATGCCATGCAGCACATCGCTCACCACATTCTCGGGACGCACGGACAGCAGCTCGATCTTGCTCACGGCCAGCGAAGAATTGCACTGCGCAAGCGCCGCAGCCACGATGCCCAGCGACAGCGCCGGCGTGGCGGAAATCAGCAGCGGCGGCTGGACGACCGGCGCCGCGCTGCGCGCATGCTGCTGGATGCGGCGCACGCCGTTGACGATGCGCTCGGCCTCCTCATAAAGCACATAGCCCAGCGCCGTAGGCGTGACCTTGGGACCGTTGCGGTGCAGCAGCGCCTCGCCCAGATCGACTTCCAGCTCCTGAATCTGCCGGGAAATGGCGGGCTGCGAGCGTTCCAGCAGCTTGGCTGCACCGGTGATGCTGCCAATCGTCATTACCGCAACAAAAGCTTCGAGCTGGCGTATGTCCATGCGCGTACGAATTATGCAAAAAACGAATGATGACGCATTTGACATGCGTTTGTGAAATACTAAATCGGTATTTGCTTATGTGAGCGCTGCTTTTTTGCCCTTGCGGCGCCAGACGCTACGGGGCCACGGGCGCTGCCATGCGCTGCAGCCAGTCGGAAAACGCCTGCAGAACGGCAGAAGGGGGCAGGGCGGGCGTGATCAGGTAGTAGCTGCGCTCGCGGCGCAGCGACAGCGAGCAGGCCACGACCAGATCGCCGCGCGCGAGCTCGGCTTCGACCAGCATCGGAGGAATCAGCGCCACGCCCATGCCATGCGTCGCGGCCATGGCCAGCATGGCAAACAGCTCGTAGCGCGGCCCGTCCAGCGCGCGCGCCGGCTCCAGCCCCGCGGCCTGGAACCATTGCTGCCAGCCATACGGCCGGGTGCTTTGCTGCAGCAGCGGCAATTGCGCGATGGCCTCGGGTGGCACGGTCTGCCAGGCGCGGCCCAGTCCGCGCTGCGCTGCCTGGGCCAGCAGGCCGGGGCTGCACATGGGCACGACCTGCTCGTCCATCAGCCACTGCGCCTGTATGCCCGGCCATTGCGTCACCTGCTCGGGCGTGCCGGCGTACAGCGCGGCATCAAAGCCGGTGTCGGCAAAGAGGAAAGGGCGGGTCTGGGTGTCGATGTGCACCGTGATGCCCGGATGCTCCTTGGCGAGCAGGGGCAGGCGGGGCAGCAGCCAGCGCGTGGCAAATGTGGGCACGGCCGCCAGACTCAGTGTGCCGCCTTCGCCCTGGCGCGCCATGATGTCCAGCGTGTCTCGCTCCAAGCCCTGCAGCCAGCTGCGCACCTTGCGCGCATAGGTGCTGCCTGCCGGCGTGAGCTCCATGCCGTGGCGCGTGCGCCGGAAGAGGGCTACGCCGACGAATTCCTCCAGCGCAATGATCTGGCGCGAGACCGCGCTTTGGGTGAGGGCGAGCTCCTGCGCAGCGCGCGTGTAGCTCTGGTGCCTGGCACAGGCCTCGAAGCAGGCCAGGGCTTGGGTGGAAGGAATGGCGCGGCGCATGGTGGGCAGGGTTGGAGCGGTTCGCGGGATTAGGCCATAAAAGCCGATATGCGCTGGACGCAGGGGATGCGCCTTGCCTCAGGCGGGGCGAGAGAAAGAAACTGGCATTGGCAAAGAGTGACGCTCGTGAAACCATATCACATCTTCAATCCAGCTTACATGAAATAGATTCGAACTTTTAATTTCATATTGGACAGCGTGTCAGATAGCAGAAAGTCACCAAAAAGGGGGGCGCCCTGGCAGTTCAGCTCACTCAGGCCACGCTTCAAGCGCTAGAACGACCGCGCCCGCTGTGACAGCGCGGCGCGGGCCTCGTCGCTGACCAGGTCGCGCAGATGCAGCAGGCCGTTGACGTTCTTGAGCCCAGCGCGTTCCACCACGTCGGCCAGCGGCATGCCGGCATTCAGCCAGCGCACGATGGCGGTATTGCGCACGATCTGCGGACCCAGGCGGGCGGGCGTGGGCAGGCCGGAGGATTGCGCCGCCTCGGACAGCGTCTTGGTGACCAGGTGCAGCAGCGTATGGTTCGACAGCGTGCGCGATTTGCGCGAACAGAACAGCGAGGCTTCCCCCTGCATGGCGGGATATTGCGCGCGCGCGCGCAACCAGTGGGCCAGGCCGCGTGCCAGCGCGGTGCTGATGGAAAGTTTGCGCTGCTGGTTGTCGCGCAGGCCTTCGACATGCACGCCGATGATCTGGGTCTCGCCGCTGTCCTCCTGCGGCGTGCTGTAGAGCAGGTTGTCGGTGCGCAGCATGCGCAGTTCCTCGGGCGCCAGGCCCAGCTCGAACAGCAGCATCAGCACCGCGCGGTCGCGCGCCCCGACCAGATCGTTGCCCGCGGGAATATGGGCGATGCCCGCCTGCCACATAGCGTCCGAAAGAATCGCGCCCTTGGGATCCTCGCTGGGCGGGCGCTCGGACGCGGCCACCGCGTGCACGGGATTGATCTCCACCCAGCCCATCATCAATGCGTGGTCGTAGATGCGGTCAAGCACGCGCCAATAGCGCCGGCGCGTGATGTCGCTGACCTTGCGTCCCTTGGCGGTCTGGGGAATATGGTTGATGAAATGCAGCACCTGAACGGCGCTGGCCTCGTTCCAGGCCAGCGCGGCGACGTTCTGCCCCTGGGCATCGAGATGGGCCTGCAGGAATTTGCTCCATGCGCCCCAGATGAAGCGATAGGGTTTTGCAGCCTGTGCGGTCAACGGCGTCCACGGATCGTTGCTGCGCGCCTGGAGCCAGTGGTCGAACAGGCCTTCGGCGCTGGGCAGCGCAATGGTAGCGGCGCTGGAATCGGGGAGGGCAGAGGTGGACATGGCGGGGCCTGGTCGCAGAAGCTGCGAAATTGAACGAACGCAGCTATTGTCGCCCTGGAATCGGGCGCTGCGCCAGCTCGCGTCAGGCAGCCGGGGCCGGCTGCACGCACTCCGGGTCGCTGAGATGCGAAAGCTCGCCGTCAGGCGGTCCCTGGAAGCGTCGATACTGGTTCTTGCCACGTTGCTTGGCGTCGTACATTGCCTGATCGGCCTGCTCAAGCAGGGCCTCGGGCCGCTGTGCGTCGAGCGGAAAGACGCTCATGCCTATGCTTGCCGTGACGCGCACGGTCCCGCGCGGCAGCGCCACCGGCTGGGCAATGGTTTCAAGCAGGCGCGCAATGGTGGCTTCGGCCTGGTGGACTTCGTTCCAGTCCCCGAGCAGCAGCACCAGTTCATCGCCGCCCCCGCGCGCCGCGGTGTCGTCACCGCGCAATTCGGCGCGTATGCGCCGGCCCTGCTCGCAGAGCAAGAGGTCCCCGTCGGCATGGCCCATCAGGTCGTTGACCTGCTTGAAACCGTCGAGATCGACGAACAGCACGGCAAGCATGGTTTTCTGCCGCATCGCGGCATGCATGCCCTGGGTCAGGCGGTCATTGAGCAGGCGGCGGTTGGGCAGGCCGGTGAGGCTGTCATAAAGCGCAATCTGCTCGAGTTCGCGTTCATGCGATTTTTCCTGGGTCACATCGCTGATGACGACGATGTAATGCTGGATGCGCTTGAGCTCGTCGAGCACTGCGGAAATCGAGATGCGGTGCACGGCGTTGACACCGTTGCCATCCATGGCCTCGATCTCTCCTTGCCAATGCGTGGTCTTTTCAACGATCTGCTGCACCGAGTCGAACGTCTGGCCAAGCACCAGTGGTCCATAGAGGTCTTCAAGCGTGCGGCCCACACAGTGGCTCTTGGAAAAACCGCTCATGCGTTGGTAGGCATGGTTGATGTCCGTGACGCGAAAATGCGCATCCAGCACCATGAAGCCTTCATAACCATGCTCGAAAACGCTGGCCGCGACGCGCAAGCGCGATTCGGTCTTCTTGCGTTCGCTCAGATCGGTCACGAAACCGACAAACAGCGGGGCATCGGGCGCATCCACCTTGCGCAGCGACAGCTTGAGCGGCAGGTGGCGGCCATTCTTGTGCAGGCCCAGCACCTCGCTGCCGGGCGCCCCCAGCATGCGCGCCTCGCCCACCGCGTGAAAGCGCTCCAGATAGCCATCGTGCTGTTCGGCAAGCGGGGAGGGCATGAGCATGTTGACATTGCGGCCCACCGCTTCGTTTGCCGTCCAGCCGAAAATCGTCTCGGCCGAGCGGTTATAGGCCTGGATGATGCCGTTGCTGTCTATGGTGATGATGCCCTCGACCGCCATGTCGACCAGCGACTGCAGGCGCTGCTCGTTGGATTCCACGCGTCGCCACAGCGCGCGGTAGCGCAGCAGGCCCATGAGCAGGCCGATCAGCGCGATGACGGCCAGCGCGGCCAGCGCGACCGTCATCGCCAGCGTTCGCACACCTGCGGCGCCCGGTCCTTCTACCATTTCGGGCGTGCCGACAAAACGGGCGGCGCCCATCGCCGTGTAGTGCATGCCGGAAATGGCCCCGCCCATGAACATGGCCGCCAGCGTCTTTACCGTTTCTGGTGAAAGCTTCAATGCGGCCCGCTGCTTGTCGCGCAACGCAAAGCGTATCCACAGCGCAAGCGTGGACAGCACCACGGCCACGCCCAGCGACGCCGCAAACCAGAGCGGGTCATAGCGCAGCAGCGGCGCCAATTGCATCGCTGCCATGCCGCTGTAATGCATGGCACCTATGCCCACGCCCACGCAGACGCCGCCGACCAGCAGCGCAAACCCGGTGTTGCGCGGCCGCGAAAGAATGCGCAGCGCAATCCAGGAGGCGAGCAGGCTGGGAACCATGGAGATCAGGGTGAGGTTGAGGTCATAGTTGACTGTCAGGCACAGGTCGAACGCCAGCATGCCGACAAAATGCATGGCCCAGATGCCGCTGCCCAGCACCAGGCTGCCGGCCAGCAGGGCCGCCTGTTGCGTCGTGCCTGTGGTGGCCTGGGCCACACCCGCAAGCCGCAGGCACACGGCTGCGCTGACAATGGCGATGAGTACGGACAGCACCACCAGCCCGGCGTCGCTACGGCCGGTGAGCAACTGGGCCGGACTGGCGTCGCTGAGGAAAAAACCGTCCAGCATGATTGAGGCCCTCAGATGGCAGCGCGAATGCGATCCGAATGACACGGGTCCCATAGGAACTGCGCGGTGACACGCCGCAAAAAAGGCGCAAGCCTTGATATGCCGGGAAGACTTCCTTCTGTTTACCTGTCATCCAACGCTTGATTTATATCATCGTTTCGTTACTTTGCGTAACAGGCATATCCGCAGTGTGCGGCGGCATTGCTCACGGCACGGCGGCCACGAGTCCATTGGAGAAGTGCTGCTGCATTGCGGCACGCGCGTGCTCGGGCTGGCGATCGAGCAGCGCCTGCAGGATCTGTGCATGCTCCTTGAGGGATTCCTCTATGCGCCCCTGGCGGAACAGCGACTTGTGGCGGTTGAGCTTCATGACCTTGCGCAGATCGGCAACGACCTGGTCAGACCAGCGGTTGTTGGCCAGCGCCAGCAGGCGCATGTGAAAACGCTCGTTGATGGCAAAGAATTGTTCGGCGTCGTCCTGGTGGGCCACCAGATCGGCGTGCAGGGCGCCTAGCGCCGCGAGTTCGTCGTCGCTGGCCGATACCGCGACCGCGGCCGCGGCATCGCTCTCGAGCAGCGCCAGCAGGTGATAGACGTCGCGCACATCCTTGGTCGAGACTTCGGTCACATAGGCACCGCGGCGCACTTTCATGGTCACCAGCCCCTCGGCCGCAAGCACCTTGAGCGCTTCGCGCAAGGGCGTGCGGCTGATGCCGAACTCCTCGGCAATCTTGAGTTCATCTATCCACGCACCGGGCTCGAGCACATGCTGGAAGATGCGTTGGCGCAGCTGCTCGGCCACCTGTTGGTAGAGCGCGGAGGGGGCTAGGGTAATCACTGACATGAATGATGGATTGTAGCCTGGATTATTTTGAATCAATAATTATGAATCATGTACACTCTTTCCGTCACAACCTACCGTGGTCTCACCGATGGACAAGCCTACAGATATGCGCCAAAGCGTGGCGAATGCCGCTGAACCTGAATTCGCCCCTTCCGACCTGGGAGCCTGGGCCAAGGCAGCTGCCAAATCGGCGCCCGGCGGCGATGTACAGGCCCTGAACTGGATCACTCCCGACGGCATCACCGTCAAGCCACTCTATACGGCAGCCGACAGCGCCAACCTGCCGCATGCCAACACGCTGCCCGGCTTCGAGCCCTATCTGCGCGGCCCCCAGGCCACCATGTATGCGGTGCGCCCCTGGACCATCCGCCAGTATGCCGGCTTCTCCACCGCCGAAGAGTCCAACGCGTTCTACCGCAAGGCGCTGGCCGCGGGCGGGCAGGGCGTGTCGGTGGCGTTTGATCTGGCAACGCATCGCGGCTATGACTCCGATCACCCGCGCGTCACGGGCGACGTCGGCAAGGCCGGCGTGGCAATTGACTCGGTCGAAGACATGAAAGTGCTGTTCGACCAGATTCCCCTCGACAAGGTGTCGGTCTCGATGACCATGAACGGCGCGGTGCTGCCGGTGCTGGCCGGCTACGTCGTTGCGGCCGAGGAGCAGGGCGTGCGCCAGGATCAACTCTCGGGCACGATCCAGAACGACATCCTCAAAGAGTTCATGGTGCGCAACACCTATATCTACCCGCCCAAGCCGTCGATGCGCATCATCGGCGACATCATCGAGTACACCAGCCTGAACATGCCCAAGTTCAACTCGATCTCGATTTCGGGCTACCACATGCAGGAAGCCGGTGCCAACCAGGCGCTGGAACTGGCTTTCACGCTGGCCGACGGCAAGGAATACGTGAAGACCGCCACGGCCAAGGGAATGGATGTAGACGCGTTCGCGGGCCGGCTGTCGTTCTTCTGGGCCATCGGCATGAACTTCTATCTGGAGATCGCCAAGATGCGCGCCGCGCGCCTGCTGTGGTGCCGCATCATGAAGGAGTTCGGCGCAAAGAATCCCAAGAGCCTGATGCTGCGCACGCATTGCCAGACCTCGGGCTGGTCGCTGACCGAGCAGGACCCCTACAACAACGTGGTGCGCACCACCATCGAGGCCATGGCCGCGGTGTTTGGCGGCACCCAGTCGCTGCACACCAACAGCTTCGACGAAGCCATTGCGCTGCCGACCGAGTTCTCCTCGCGCATCGCACGCAACACCCAGCTGATCATCCAGGAAGAAACGCATATCCCCAGCGTGATCGACCCCTGGGCCGGTTCGTACATGATGGAAAAGCTGACCCAGGACATGGCCGATGCGGCCTGGGCCATCATCGAGGAAGTCGAAGCCATGGGCGGCATGACACAGGCCGTGGACAGCGGCTGGGCCAAGCTCAAGATCGAAGCCGCAGCGGCCGAGAAGCAGGCGCGCATCGATTCGGGCAAGGACGTGATCGTCGGCGTCAACAAATACAAGCTGGCCAAGGAAGATCCGATCGACATTCTGGAGATCGACAACGTCAGGGTGCGCGACGGCCAGATCGAGCGCCTCAACAAGATCAAGAAGGAGCGCGATGCCGCCAAGGTGCAGCAGGCACTGGACGCGCTCACCGCAGCCGCCGAAAGCGGCGAAGGCAATCTGCTCGATCTCGCCATCCAGGCCGTGCGCCTGCGCGCCACCGTGGGTGAAGTCAGCGATGCGCTGGAAAAGGTCTACAGCCGCCACCGCGCCGATACCCAGAAGGTGACCGGCGTCTACGCCGCGGCCTATGACTCGGCCGAAGGCTGGGACAAGCTCAAGAGCGAAATCAATGAACTGGCCGAGGAGCTGGGCCGGCGCCCGCGCGTGATGATCGCCAAGCTGGGCCAGGACGGCCATGACCGCGGCGCCAAGGTGGTGGCGACGGCATTTGCCGACCTGGGCTTCGACGTCGACATGGGGCCGTTGTTCCAGACGCCCGAGGAATGCGCGCGCCAGGCCATAGAGAACGACGTGCACGCCGTTGGCGTCTCGACGCTGGCCGCCGGCCACAAGACGCTGGTGCCGGCCATCATTGCCGAACTCAAGAAGCAGGGTGCCGACGACATCATCGTGTTTGTCGGCGGCGTCGTGCCCGCGCAGGACTATGAGTTCCTCTTCGAGGCCGGCGTCAAGGGCGTCTACGGCCCGGGCACGCCGATTCCGGCCAGCGCCAAGCATGTGCTCGAGCAGATCCGTCAGGCCGCTACCCTCTGAGACAGGCATGACACCCTCCGAGTTGCTGCAAGGCATTCTGCATGGCGGCCCGGCCGTGCAGCGCCGCGCCATTGCCAAGGCGATCACCCTGCTTGAATCGACGCGCGCCGACCATCGTGCCCAGGCCGATGCGCTGCTCACCGCGATGCTGCCCCATACGGGCAAGGCATTCCGGCTGGGCATCAGCGGCGTGCCCGGCGTGGGCAAGTCGACCTTCATTGAAACCCTGGGTCTGTACCTGATCGGGCAGGGCCATCGCGTTGCGGTACTGGCCATAGACCCGTCGTCATCGGTGTCGGGCGGCTCCATCCTGGGCGACAAGACGCGCATGGAGCATCTTTCCGTGCATCCCCAGGCCTACATCCGGCCCAGTCCGGCCAGCGGAACGCTGGGCGGCGTGGCCGAGAAGACGCGCGAGGCCATGCTGGTCTGCGAAGCCGCGGCCTATGACGTGGTGATTGTCGAGACCGTGGGCGTGGGCCAGAGCGAGACCGCGGTCAACGGCATGACCGACATGTTCGTGCTGCTGCAGCTGCCCAACGCGGGCGACGACCTGCAAGCCATCAAGAAGGGCGTGATGGAGCTGGCCGACCTGGTGGTCATCAACAAGGCCGACATCGACAAGAACGCCGCCACGCGCGCCGAAGCGCAGATCACATCCAGCCTGCGCCTGCTCGGCATGCATGGCAACATGGCAACCCGGATCACGCCACGCATGGCGCGCTGTGGCAGCCACGCGTGCTGCAGATCAGCGCGCTGCTGGGCCAGGGCGTGGAAGCGTTCTGGCAGGCCGTGCAGCAGTTCCGCCAGATGCAGACGGCCAATGGCCGGCTGGTCTCGCGGCGCGAAAAACAGTCGCTGGCGTGGATGTGGGAACGCATTGACGCCGGTCTCAAGCAGGCGTTTCGCTCCCACCCCGACGTACAGGCATTGCTGCCGCAGACGCTGGCGGCCGTGGCGCAAGGCCGGCTGCCGGCCTCGACCGCGGCGCGCAACCTGCTGGCCGCGCAGTCACAGGTGGCACATTCCCGCGCGTCACGCGCGTCACAATAGGCACGCAGTCATCCATCCCCAAGAAGCGCACGCGCCGGCGAGCCGTGCGACGACTCAGCAAGAAAGACAAGCATCATGCAGGACATTCTGGAGCGACTCGAGAAACAGCGCGCACTGGCGCGACTCGGCGGTGGTCAAAAGCGCATTGACGCGCAGCACGGCAAGGGCAAGCTCACGGCGCGCGAGCGCATCGAGCTGCTGCTCGACGATGGCACATTCGAAGAATGGGACATGTTCGTCGAGCACCGCTGCACCGATTTCGGCATGCAGGACAACAAGATCCCGGGCGACGGCGTGGTCACGGGCTACGGCATGATCAACGGCCGGCTGGTGTTTGTCTACAGCCAGGACTTCACGGTGTTTGGCGGCGCTTTGAGCGAAACCCATGCCGAGAAGATCTGCAAGGTCATGGACCAGGCAATGAAGGTCGGTGCGCCCGTCATCGGCCTCAATGACTCGGGTGGCGCGCGCATCCAGGAAGGCGTGGCGAGCCTGGGCGGCTACGCCGACGTGTTCCAGAAAAACGTGCTGGCCAGCGGCGTGGTGCCGCAGATCAGCATGATCATGGGCCCCTGCGCGGGCGGCGCGGTGTACTCGCCGGCGATGACCGACTTCATCTTCATGGTCAAGGACTCTTCGTACATGTTCGTGACCGGCCCCGAGGTGGTCAAGACCGTGACGCACGAGGAAGTCACGGCCGAGGAGTTGGGCGGCGCGATCACCCATACGACCAAGAGCGGTGTGGCCGACATGGCATTCGACAACGATGTCGAGGCGCTGATGATGCTGCGCCGGCTTTACAACTACCTGCCGCTGAACAACCGCGAAAAGGCCCCGCTGCGCGCCACCAGCGACCCGGCAGACCGCGCCGACCGTTCGCTCGACACGCTGGTGCCCGAGAACCCGAACAAGCCCTACGACATGAAGGAGCTGATTGCCAAGACGGTGGACGACGGCGACTTCTTCGAGCTGCAGCCCGACTACGCAAAGAACATCCTGATCGGCTTTGCGCGCATGGCCGGCCAGACCGTGGGCGTGGTCGCCAACCAGCCGCTGGTGCTTGCCGGCTGCCTGGACATCAAGAGCTCGATCAAGGCCGCGCGCTTCGTGCGCTTTTGCGATGCCTTCAACATTCCCGTGCTGACCTTTGTCGACGTTCCCGGCTTCATGCCCGGCACCAGCCAGGAATACGGCGGCATCATCAAGCATGGCGCCAAGCTGCTTTACGCCTATGCCGAGGCCACGGTGCCCAAGATCACCATCATCACGCGCAAGGCCTATGGCGGCGCGTATGACGTGATGGCCTCCAAGCACCTGCGCGGCGACGTGAATCTGGCCTGGCCCCAGGCCGAGATTGCCGTGATGGGCGCCAAGGGCGCGGTGGAGATCATCTTCCGCGAGGACAAGAACGACCCGGAAAAGCTCGCCGCGCGCGAAGCCGAGTACAAGGCGCGCTTCGCCAACCCGTTTGTCGCCGG
>JBBKVU010000358.1:0-12731 GCA_037968595.1 Comamonas sp. | reverse complement strand
CAGCAGGCCGACGATCAGGAATTCGGTGGTCACCAGAATGAAGGCAGCGGTTGCCAGAATGGCAATTGCCAAGAAGCTTGTCGCGCGGGGCGCGGCAGAGGAGAGGGCGGGGTGCGTGGTCACAGGGGGGTCTCAGGGTTTCCATGAGGTTAGCTGTGAATCAGATTCCTATCTCGGGAGAATTTTCCATACACTCTGGACCCCATTTCCAGAATTGATTGCTTCATGCATCCCTCCGAACGCCTCAAAGGCCTGGAAGCGTTTGTCGCCACCGCCGATGCCGGCAGCTTCACCGCCGCCGCCGAACGCCTGAACCTGACCAACTCCGCCGTGGGCAAGGCGGTGTCGCGCCTGGAAGCTCGGCTGAACACCCGGCTGTTCGAGCGCACCACGCGCAGTCTGTCGCTGACGGACGCAGGCGCGGCGTTCTACCGCACCTGCGTGCGCGTGCTCGATGAACTGCAGGTCGCCGAGCAGGTGCTGGCAGCCGACAGGCTGGAGCCGCTGGGCCGGCTGCGCGTCGATGTGCCGGCCACCTTCGGGCGCATGCGCGTACTGCCCCTGCTGCTGGCATTTGCCGAACTGCACCCTGGCGTGCGCCCGCATATCTCGTTCACCGACAGGTTCGTGGACATCGTCGAGGAGGGTATCGATGTGGGCGTGCGCATTGGCGGCGCCGATATCTGGCCGGATGCCCTGGGGCAGCGCTATCTGGGCACGGAGCGACTGATCTTCTGTGCCTCGCCCGGCTATCTCGCGCGCCGCGGCACGCCTCGGTCGCTGGAGGAATTGTGGACGCACGCTGCCGTGACCTACGGCCGCGCCGATGGCAGCGCCAGCCCCTGGCTGATACCGCATGGCGCGGCGCCGGTGCAGCGCCGCGCGGTCGAAGGTCGCTTCGTGGTCGGCCAGGCCGATGCCCTGGTCGAGGCGGTGCTGGCCCACAGCGGCATTGCCCAGCTTGCGACCTGGCTGGTCGACGAGCATCTGGCCAGCGGGCGGCTGGTGCAGATCCTGCCCGCGCTGGCGACCGACGGCCTGCCGCTGCATCTGGTCTGGCCGCGCAGCCGCCAGCTCCTGCCCAAGGTCGATGGGCTGATCAGCTATTTGGCCAGCGAGCTGGGGATTCGCTGAGAGCGCGCGGGACGCGGGCGTACGGCGCCTGTTCGGATTTCGATTGGGTTGACCACTTGGGTCACTTTCTGACCAGACTGCTGGCCATGACCAGCCACGTTTTGCTAGATGCTGCTGTTGGAGGGGCTTGGGCAGGCGAATGCTTCAGGCTGGTTGCAGTCGGTCGACTTTCGCGATCGAAGGGCGGCAGGCTCTGAAACCTGACTTTCGCCGTTCCTCAGCATCAGCGTCAGGTCGGCTGCTCTTCGTTGAATATCCCTAGCCTTCTACAGGCTTCGAGGAATGGCTCTTTGAGAAAATTGCAGTCGTTATAGGGGCGCTTTTTCGAATGGAGTGCCAGCGTCCGCAGAAAATCTTCCGGGTCTCGACCCAGCTCTTTCCACTCATCCAGTACTTGCGCAAGCCAAGCCTTGCCATCGCTCTCTGTACAAAGCTTGGATTTGTAGCGCTCTTCGATCCCGTACACTTCCTTCCATGTGTCAATCTCCTGCGCGATGGCCGCAGGGCCGAATTGCAGGGTGATATCGGCCTTGGTCAGCTTGGCAATGTCTGAATGGTGCAAATCTATTTGCAGTTGAATGGAATGCGGCGCAGTTTTGTAGGGGTAGAAGACGGGGCGGCGATGAAGCGCACTTGCAGGATGTTTGGTCGTGTAGGCTGGATCCTTGATGGTCTTGTAGCTGCTGTTGCAGTGGTGACAGACGGGTACAAGGTTGCGGAAGTTGATGGAGTTGAACGGGTACAGCGCCTTGGGCAGGTAATGATCATAGGCATCGCGAGGAGTGTGATCTGGACCGAGCAAATCACTCATGCCACAGAACGGGCATTTTCCTGTCTTGTTGGTCTGTACGAAGGTCTTGTAGTGATCGTCGATGTCACCGATTTTGGCGCGCAGCGCGGCGAGACCGAGAAGCGATTGCGAATACAGACCCTTGAAGAACACGCCAAGCTGGGCGGCAAGGTTCTCGTGATTAACTGCGATATCGGCGTAACGGGCAAGATGGACTATAGGGTTGTTGGCACAGACTTTCTCCAGATCGTTGTTGCCCTGGTACCACCGCTTGAATTGCGCGATATCTCTTTGCTTTAGCTGGGAGAAGCTCAAATAAATTGCTTGAACCTGGCTTGAGAAGCGATCCCCAGCGTCGGTGTGGTCATACGCAAAAGACGTCATCACATCTTTGAGCGGTGGATTGGCTTCAAACAGGTTTAATCCGTAGGGGCCGGTTTTCCGCGCCCGACACCACACTTGATAGAAGATGAAGTTAATAAACCGCTGCATCTTTTCCATCCGGTGCGGCACATAGGTGTAATGAAACAGCATCAGCCCTGCGCCTCCCCATCGCCTCGCTGATCGCCGTCAAGAATGGCCTTGATCAGCAGCACCTTTTCCACCGAGTCACCGAGCTGCTTGTCAACCTCTGTGATCAAGGCTTGCTTGTCTTCGCCACCCTGTTCAAAGCGTGCCCGCGTCGCCTCCAGCAAGGCCTGCGCATGGCCGCCAATGGTTTCGCGCTTGCCGAAGGTGCTCATGGTGATCTTGTTGATCGACGCGCCCAGCGTGTTGTACGGTGGATGGCTGATGCTGACTTTGCCACTGGATTTGTCCTTGGCAAACACCAGCACCTTGTCCGGTTTGCTGTCGGAGATCAGGAATGGCGTGTGCGTGGTGAGTAGCATTTCCTGCGCGCATTCACTATTGCCCGGCAGGCACTGGCGCAAGCGGCTGATGAAGTTGGCGCGCCAGTCGGGGTTGAAGTGCGTTTCGGGCTCGTCGAGCAGGAACAGACTGTTGGTGTCGCGGAACAGCAGGCACAGGCCGAGGCTGTGCAGCAGTTGGTGCTCTCCATCTGACAACTCTTTGAGAAGCATCGGCTTCTCAACGCCCTGTTTCGAAAAGTAGAAGTTCTTGATGCGCATGGCGCGCTCATCGGATGCCAAGGTCGGCACCGTCTCACTGACGTAGTGACTCGTCGAGGTGTAGAGATCCGCCTTCAGGGTTTCGCTAACCGAATACAGATTCAGTACCAGAAGAACTTGCAGTGCCTGGAACAAGGCTAAAGGCGAATCATCAAAGTTGGCGCGAAAGGCTTTCTGGGTGTGCTCATTGACCCAGTAATCAAGGGTCAGTGTGTCCGACGCCTCATCGTGAAAATGCAGGGTGGCGCAGCGCTTGAGCTTCTCGATGATGGAGGTATTTTTTGTCCGCTCATTCGCCTCTAAGCCGTGCAACAGCTTGAGCCTATAGTCTCCGGTGGTTGGATCAAGATAGACCGCATCTGTATCAGCGAACCCACCGTCCTCCGTCTCGGTGGGCATGAGGAAATCACCTGATGTGAAGGCTGCCAGTTGGTGACGCGTGGCGGGAATACTCCGACGCAGAATGATGCGGAATTGCTTCAGCTCTCCAATGCCGATGTCCTCGCGGAAGGGCTGCAAGGTGGCCTTGTCCTGAAACAGCAGATTGCACAACAGGATGGCCTGACTGAAACCGCTATCGAGGTAAGCCAGCCGCGTTTCTGGGTAACCAGGATAAGGTAGTTGCTTGGCGAGCGCGTTCCAGTATTCGTCGAACTGCACGAAGCGCATCTTGAAGAAGGGCAGGCTGAGGATCTCGTTCTCGCCCGAAGAGTAGCCCAGCACATATTGCGGTAGCAGGAGATCTCGCTCTTCATCAGTCAGACGACTGGAAGCACCTTCGGAAGGAAAGGCTTCGTTGTTCTCCCAGCGTAGCCAGGGCGACCCTCCTGCTTCCTTGATCACCACTACGTGGGCGAACGTCGGGCTGTCGGAGGTTCTGTATTCCTTTGGCAGCTTGATAAAGTATTCGAGTTCATAGGCGACGGGCAAAACATCTGGCGCCTCGTCCTGCAAGACCTCGGGCAGAAAGCTGCGGCGCACTCGCAGCACTTCCAGTTGATAGAAGATCGCTGCCAGCGCTTCGAGCAGGTTGGATTTTCCGCTGCCATTGGGGCCAGCGCAGACGAAGGGCGCAAAGCCGTCGGGTTGGGCCAGTTCATCCTGCAGGCCCCATTCCGTGCGGAAGTGGTGCTCAAAACCGGAGGGCAGGCTGCGAAAACCATCCTGGTCGGTGATCTTGAGGCGCAGCAGTTTCATGGCTGACTGGCCCTTAGCTCAATCAGGTTTCCAGGTATGGTCTCTTTGGTTTCAATTACACAATAAACTTGATTTCTCTCTTGCCTCAAGCGCCCAGAATCGAGTGCCTCAAAAACCCAATCTTTGACATGCTCGTAGTCGCTGGCACGCAGTTCGAAATCGTTGTCCGGGTGCAGTTCCTGCAGCCGGGTTTGCGCGGCGGCAATGAAGCGCTCGAGGGAGAAAGCCGCACTGCCCAGCTGGGTGCGATAGGCCTCCAGCCAGAAACGTAGCAGCGGCGCAAGCTGTGTGCGGTCTTGCAGTGCGGGCAGCAGTAAATCGGTTTTGGACAGCTCGATCACCTGTGTTGTGAAGGGCGCAGGAACGGCAGCGGCCACAGGGTTTTCTCCTTCGATGGGGGTGGCAGTCAAAGCTACCCGCGACAAATCCAACTCGTCCTTGAAGGCCTGCTGGCTCAGGGCACCGTAGAGGGCTTCGAGATCGGCAAGGCTTTGCTGGTAGCGAGATTTAATGCCTTCGACTTTTTCGACGATGGCTGCGAATTCATTTTGCAGCAGTATTGGCGGGATTGGTAAGCGTGCAGACTTAAGGTTCGCCTTCGAAATGTTGGGCATGGAGCCGGCAGCCCCTGCTGCCAATGATTGAATTGCCTTGCGTTGCGAATCGCAAGTGAGGAGCTTCCAGATGAAGATCGGATTTATTTCCACGCCCTCTTTAAAAACAAACCGAAAAATCAGGTCGGGCATCAGAAGCTTTGCCCGAGTCTGAAATACGTAGGCGCAGGCCGCCACTAATTCATAGGTGTTTTTTCTACTGAACAGCAAATCGCCAGCTTTGACCTCGTCGCGCACAGATGGAGAAACGTCCTTTGGTAATGCCTTATTTTCGGCATCATCGAATTTGCAGCGTGTTACTGCGCCTAGCTTGAGCACCCCCCATTCATCCGGTTCGGCCTGCCGCGGCTCGCACTTCGGGCTCTTGCCGCTTTCGATTTCGGCGAGCAACTCCGAAAACTGAGTCTTATCCCACCCCTTTTCATTCCGCACCGGGTCGCCAAACATCTCCAGAAACACGCTCTTGAGCAGGTCGTCGAGCTGTTGCAGGTGTTGTTTGCGCTTGGCAATCAGCCCTTCCATTTTGCCGAGCAGATCGGCGATGCGGATCTGGTCATTGAGCGCCGGCAGATAGACCTTTATCTTGTTTAATTTTTCTTTCGTTATATGTTGAAGACCAACCCCGCCATGAGCTTGGCTAATTATTTCCTCCAGCTTTTGATTTAGGGCAAGTCGAAAATATTCAAGATTTAGTTCTTCTGGCCGGTGCGGATCAATTCGGAATATGTGCTGATTCAGATAGCCGCGTCCGCGCCTCCAAAAAAATGCCCCAAAAGAAGTTCCGGGCGTACCACTCCAGCTAAAAAGAAGGTCCCCACTCTCTACATGAAATTTGGAATCGACTTCGAAGTCACAATGGTTAAACGGCTTTGTCTCATCATTCAGATTTTGAATCCGAATGATCGGCGTACCACTTTTGGACCATTCTGTGGGTTTAAATGCACGCCCATTCCTTAGATCACATATTTCTCCAACTGGAACCAAATTCATCCCACCATCCCTTTCAACACCAGCAGCTCGCGCACGATACCGCTCTTCACTTTGCCCAGTTCCGCTTCCTCCACATCGCCCACCTCGGCCTGAATCAGCCGATCCAGAATCACGCCCGGCGCGTCGTAGTGCACCTCCTCGAAGACATCCTGCTTGTAGCGTGAGAGCGAAAGGTCGTAGTTGTTCTTCTCGTCGGCAATCTCGCTGCGCGGCACCATGAAGCACTTGGTGGTGCGGTCGGTGTCGGTCGCCGCATCGCGGGCATGGTATTTGGCAATGATGTCTTGCAGGTCGCCGTATCCGTCTTGCTTACTGCGCTTGTCGTCCAGCGAATAGCCGTCGGCGGCCATTTCGTAAAACCAGACGTGTTCGGTGGCGGCTTTGCTCACCTTATCTTTCGGCCCCCAGACCTTGGTGATCAGCAGGATGGCGGTGCTGACCCCGGCATAGGGTTTGAACACGCCACTGGGCAGGGTGATCACGGCCTTAAGGTCACAACGCTCCACCAGCATCTGGCGCAGCGTCTTAAACGCCCCGCCGGAACCGAACAGCACGCCCTGCGGCACGATTACGCAGGCTGTGCCACCTTTCTTGAGCAGGCGATAGATATTCTCGACAAACAGCAGCTCGGTTTTGGTGGTCCCGAGTTGCAGATTTTCGTTGATGTCGCCCTTGTCGATGCTGCCGGTGAAGGGCGGGTTGGCCAACACAATGTCGTATTCGGCTTCCTCGGTGTAGCTTTTACTGAGAGTGTCCTTGTAGTCGATGTGCGGCTCGTCGATGCCGTGCATCATCAGGTTCATGATGCCCAGGCGCACCATGGTCTGGTCGATGTCATAGCCCCATAGCGAGCTGGAAAGAATGGCCTGCGCCTTTTCGGTGAGCGTAGCGGCCACCGAGGTGCGGGTGAAGCCGTCTTCATCGGGCTTGAGGTCTTGGGCGCCCGCTTTTTTCGCCAGTTCGGTGACGATGTACTGATATGCGCCGAGTAGAAAACCACCTGAACCGCAGGCCGGGTCGGCAATCTTGTGGCCGAGTTGCGGCTGCACCAGATCGGCCATCAGCTTGATGATGTGGCGCGGGGTGCGGAACTGGCCGTTCTTGCCGGCAGTGGCGATCTCGGACAGCAGGAATTCGTAGACATCGCCCTGGATGTCCTGGAAGGCCTGGCCTTTCTCCTTTGAGTCCTTCTCCATAACCTCGAAGATGTCGTCGATGGTCTTCACCGCTTCCACCAGCAGGGCGGGCTTGGGGATGATGAAGACCGCGTTCTTCATGTGGTGGGTGAAGTTGGATTCGGCGCCGTTCAGGTCCTTGAGAAAAGGGAACACCTTGCCATGCACATGCTGCAGCATCTCTTCGGCCTGCATGCGCTTGAATTCGCTCCAGCGCAGGCTGCGCTTGTCGATGGCGAATTTCTCGGGCTCCGGCTGGCTACGGTATTCGGGCGGAATCCACGTGCCCGTGAACTTGGAGATGTAGTTCTCGACGGTCCACTCGGCATCGGCATGGCGCTTCTGGTCCAGCTCATCCAACCGTTTCATGAACAGCAGGTAGGTGATCTGCTCGATGGCGGTGAGCGGGTTGCTGATGCCGCCGCTCCAGAACTTGTTCCAGAGCTGGTCGATCTTGCTTTTGAGTTCGGGGTTGTTTTGCAGCATGGTGTGCCCTGTGACTTAGGCAGCCAACCGTTCGGTCAGCTGCAGGATTTCGTTGATTTCGTTCGGGCTGAATACGCCACGGATGCCATGCGGGTGGATGACCGTGAAGGGGGCATTGATCAGGTCTTTCTTCTCCACCTTTTCGCGCTCGATGATGAAGCCCTTCAATAGGTTGAGGAATTCCATCTGCCGACTGCTGAGCGTGGTGTGGGCGCGGATGAATTGGTCAAAGGCGGCGCTAACCTCGTCCGGGAAGCTCCTGAGCACTTCAATACCCAGGATATGGCGGATGAACTGGATGAAGCGCGCCTTGCGGTTCTTGTAGACCTGACGCAGCAGGTCTTCAGTGATGTGCGGGTGTTCTTCGTGCAGCAGTTCGGCCAGTGCATTGGCCTCTTCGCTGTTCACTGTTTCGCCGTTCTTGATCTTCTGCAACACTGGGTTGTGCGCGGTGAGTTCGGCGATCAGATTTTCCACCATTTCGCGGTAGCGGGTGATGCTGACCGCCTCGTGCTGCGGGCCGAACTCCACCCATTCCTTCTTGTGCAGTTCATCGGCCAGATCGAGGTGGGTTTGTTCCTGACCGGTGGATTGCTCGCGGAATTTCATCAGCGGGCCGAGCTTGGCGACCAGTTCGTCGAAGGCATTTTCATCTGCCTTGGCCCAGTGGTGGCTGGTTTGCGCGGCGCGGATCAGGGCCTCTTCCTGCTTGACGAAGCTGACGGAGAGCGGCAGTTCGCTGATCTGCTCGACGATGCCTTCCTTGAGGGTGTCTGCCCGTTCCTTTTCGTCACTCAAAACGGCCAGCGAGTACTCTAGCAGGTCGCGCTCGAAGCGCATGGCCTTGAAGTCGGCCTCGGACACGGTGCGGAACAGCGGCTTGATTTCTGCGCGCAGGAACTCCAGCCGGTCGTGGCTGAGGCTGATCCAGAAGTTGTCATCGTCCAGCTGCGCCAGCGCGGCGGCGGCTTCCTTGATCACCACCGACTCTTTGGGTAGCGCGGCAATCTGCAGGCGGAGTTTGGCGACTTCACGCGTGGCGATGTCGGCATGGCTGCTGTCATTGGCCTTTTCGATCTTGTCGAGGCGCAGGCCCACCAGCCGCACGGGGAGCGGCAACTGCGGTTTAAGCTCCTTGCCCTTGGGGTTGAGCTTGAAGTATTCGAAGTTGTCCCAGCAGTCGAGGATCAGGAACACATCCTTCTCAAGGCACCAGGGCTTGGGCTTGCTGGTTTCCAGCAGGCGTGTGCCGCGCCCGACCATCTGCCAGAACTTGGTGTAGGAATAGACCGGCTTGGCGAACACGAGGTTGACGATTTCACGCACGTCGATGCCGGTATCGAGCATGTCCACGCTGATGGCAATGCGAGGCATGTCGTTGTTGGTGAACTGATCGAGCAGGCCACCTTTGCCGTAGACGCGCGGGTCGTCTGACACCAGCACCTTGGCCAGCTCACCGTGGTGTTGCGGGTAGAGCTTGTCGAAGATTTCTTCCATGCGCCGGGCGTGGGCCTTGGTGGCGCAAAAGAAGATGGTCTTGCCAGGCAGCACACCGTTGGCGTCCTTGATGGCTTCTTCCATGAACTCGCGGACGATCAGGGTGTTGGTGCCTTTGTTGATCACCTGCTTTTCAAGCTGAGTGCCCTGGAAGTTGATGTCTTCAACTTCCTGGCCCTGGAGGATCAGCTTCTTCTGGTCTTCCAGCGAAATGGTGCGCTTGCTAATGCCCTCCATCTGGAACTTGGTCTGAATCTTCATGACCTGGAAGTTGCAGAGGTAGGGCGGCACGTTGTTCACGGCTTCTTCATAGGTATAGGCAAACGTGGGAATGCCATCTTCGCAATGAAAAAGCTGGAAGGTGTTGTGGTCGATGATGTCGGTCGGCGTGGCCGTGAGGCCCAGCGTGATGGTCTTGAAGTAGCCCAACACTTCGCCAAAGGTGTTGTAGATGGAGCGATGGCTTTCATCAACGACGATGAAATCGAAGAAGTGCGGCGACAGGTGCTGTGCCTCGTCCCGGATAATGTTGAGCATCGTCGGGTAGGTGGCAACATACACACGACGATCCGTCGCGATCAGCTTTTCACCCACATTGGGCCAGCGCGGCTCGTTCGGCATGTGCTCCTTGAAGGCGGCCAGTGCCTGTTCACGCAACGCTATACGGTCCACGAGGAACAGCACTTTTTCTGCATGGCCAGCCCGCATCAAGGCATCGACCATGGCGATGCAGGTGCGGGTCTTGCCGGTGCCGGTGGCCATCACCAGCAGGAAATCGCGCTTCTTCTGTTCGATGCCTTCGAGCACCGAGCGAATCGCGCGGATCTGGTAGTCGCGACCAGCAATCGAGGTGTTGATGAATTCCTGTGTCAGCGGCTTGCGGTTACGGCGGATGAAGGCAAAGCGCTCCAAGTCGTCGCGGGTGGGAAAGCCGACCACTTTGCGCGGTGGGGCGTTCTCCAAGTCCCAGAAATACTGATCATGGCCGTTGGTGTAGAAGCAGAACGGCAACTCACCGCCCAGCTGCTTCTGGATGTTGTAGCAGTACTGCTTGGCCTGCTCACGGCCAATGGCGGCATCACGGCTGGACTTTTTGGCCTCGATTACCGCCAGCGGTCTGCGATCTTTACCGAGCAAGACGTAATCACTGAACTGGTGCCCTTCGTAGGGTGTGCGTTGCTCGGCCACGCCTACGGGCACGGCGGTGAGGATATCGAATTCCTCGACGACTTGGGTGGGGTCTTTGACGTTCCAGCCTGCCTGAGCGAGTTGGTGGTCGATCAACTCTGACCGGGTTTGTGCCTCGGATTTTGTCACGCGTAGCCTTCCCCCACTGGATTCATTTATGTTCTTTCCCGCTCTCCGTTCCGTCATCAGAACCGCCTGCGCGCACCCATTCGTCAACCTCAGACAACTGAGATTTCCACAGCCACCCGATCTTGTGCGCGGGGAGTCCTTTGCGCTCGCGCCAACGATAAACGGTGTCCTTTACAACACCCAGATGCCTAGCGCCAACAATGGCTGTTACCCAGGGTTCGGCACTCATAGCAGTCACGCTCAGGATATCTCAAAGTCGTTTTAAATCGTTCTTAGTCAACCAAACGGCCGAAGTCGCGATTGCCTTGAGATGCTCGTGGTGAGCAACGAGGTGATTGAGGAGATTGTTGGCCCGGCTACTCCATACTTGATGGTAGTTATCCCAATAGCTTGGCCTCCTGGTTGTTCAGTGCGTGAAAGAGGTGCTTTCAATCATTCCAGAGCCTGCCATGACAACTGATCACACAGCCCTCGCAGCCTACTTTTAGCGCCAAGTTATGCTCCCTGAAAAGAGGAATGTGCTGCGGCAATTTCCCGACGACCATTTCGGCCATGACCCGGCTGCCATTCACAAGAGCAACGTCGGTGACCTCGGTCGGGCAGATTGTACGTTGGATGACCAGCAAGCGATCTTCGACGGTCAGGCCAAGCAAGGGGATGCATCTACGTACATGTGTCGGGCGATTGCGAGATCCTATGACTGCTTTTATCAGTTAGCGTGAGTTTGGCTCGCTCAGGCGACGGACTCCAATCGCTGCACAGCCGACTTTGAGCACTTCAGAGGCCAACACGCTGTGGCCATAGACTCGCGCGACGTTGGAGGCCGAGACACCGCGGCCTTTCATTCACTTTCTCAAGCGCATATGGGCTTTCTTAGAGGGCGCCATGGGCGACTCAGGCCGGCAGGCCCAGCCCTAAGTAGCGAAGTGGAGAGACGCACCAACAAAAGTACAGTGACATTCCGCCGTCGCGCCGGCAGGCGAGGGATTGTTGCTCTCGCAGCCTTGCAATACGGTTGTATGATGCAACCATTGGGGGTGTGCTGTGGATGCTCAAGAGTCGCTGGTGGAACAGATTCGTGCCGCGTCGCGCTCGCTGGTGCGCGATTGGGGCTTCATGGGCGGTAGCTTTGCCGGGGGCGATCTGTCGCCTTCCGCGGTGCATGCGCTGATCGAGATCGACCACGGCGAAGTCAGCGCCAGGGAGATCGCCACGCGCCTGCGCCTGGAGAAGTCCAGCGTGAGCCGCATGCTGCGCAAGCTGGTCGAGTCCGGTGAAGTGAGCGAGCAGGTGGATGGGCGCGACAGCCGCTTGAAGAATCTGAGCTTGACCGCGGCCGGCAAGCTGCGCGTGGCGGCCATCCATGCGCATGCACGCGCGCAGGTGGAAGAGGCGCTGGGCCGGCTCCAGCCGGGCCAGGAGCGCAGCGTGCTTGAAGGCCTGCGCCTGTACAGCGCGGCGCTTGCCGCGCAGGCGCCAAGCGCGGGCGAGCGGCCCGGCGTCGACGTGGTGGCCGGTTACCAGCCCGGCCTGATTGCGCGTATCACCCAGATGCACGCGCTTTATTACGCGCGCGAATCCGGCTTTGGCCAGCGTTTCGAGTCGCTGGTCGCGGGTGGTCTGGCGCAGTTCTGCGATCGGCTGGACCAGCCGGTCAACGGCATCTGGACGGCGCTGCGCGCCGGCGAGATCGTGGGCTCGGTCGCGATCGACGGCCAGGACCTGGGCGACAACATCGCCCATCTGCGCTGGTTCATCGTCGACGACAGCGTGCGCGGCAGCGGCGCGGGCCGCAGGCTGCTGGCCGCGGCGCTGGATTTCGCCGACCGCCAGGGATTTGGCGAAACCCATCTCTGGACGTTCAGCGGCCTGTCCGCGGCCCGCCATCTGTACGAGTCAGTCGGATTCGAATGCGTGCAGGAGTGGCAGGGCGACCAATGGGGCAAGCAAGTGATGGAGCAGAAGTTCGTGCGCAAGCTTGCCGCAAGCCAAGTCCCAGCCTCCATGGCGCCTTTGCAAAGGCTTTGAATGGATTGCAGCTGCTCTTGCTGCCCTAGCGAGCAACACTCCACTCGCTGCCGAGCATGGCATAGATGTACTCATCCCCCCAGACCCCGTTGAAACGGTCGTTCTGGATCAGATGCGCTTCGCGGCGCAGGCCCAGGCGTTCGACCACGCCTACCGAGCCGGCATTGAGCGCGTCGAGCCGGGCAAAGATGCGGTGGCAGCCCAGCGCCTCAAAGCCCAGGCCCAGCATCGCGGCCACGGCTTCGGTGGCATAGCCCTGGCCGGCGAAATCCGGGTGGAAGATATAGCCGACCTCGGCCTGCAGCGCGGCCAGGCTGGCGATCTTCAGCAGCACTTCGCCGACCAGGGCGCCGTCGGCGAAGTGCTGCTGAAG
>JBBKVU010000357.1:0-9303 GCA_037968595.1 Comamonas sp. | reverse complement strand
GAGGCCAGGCAGGCGCGGCCGCCGGCAAATGCGCGCACCTGCAGCGACTCGGGGTATTCGATCAGCTTGCCGATATAGCGCGTCAGCGACTCTTCGGGGCAGATGATGCGGTCGACCGCAAAACCTTCCTTGCCCAGCAGCGGCGAGTCGGGCGCGAACCCCGAGGAGCGCACGCGCGCGATGCGCGTGGGCACGCTGAACATCATGTCGGCGACCTTGCAGCACACCAGATTGGTTTCATCGAGCGCGGCGCAGGCGATCAGCAGGTCGGTGTCGCGCGCGCCGGCCTCGGCCAGCACCGCGGCATCGGTGCCGTTGCCTACCACGCCGCGCAGGTCGAAGCGCGTCTGCAGCTCGCGCAGCCTACGGCTGTCGGTGTCGATCACGGTGATGTCGTTTTGTTCGGACACCAAGCTTTCGGCCACGCTGTAACCCACGCGCCCCGCACCCAGAATGATGATTTTCATGAAATTCGCAGGTGATGCCGGACGCGGGGGCGCTTCAGACGCGGACTTCGCCGTCGCCCAGCACGACGTACTTGAGCGAAGTCAGGCCTTCGATGCCCACCGGGCCGCGCGCATGGAACTTGTCGGTGCTGATGCCGATTTCCGCGCCCAGGCCGTATTCGAAGCCGTCGGCAAAACGCGTGCTGGTGTTGACCATCACGCTGGCCGAATCGACTTCGCGCAGGAACTGCTGCGCATGCCGGTGGTCGGTGGTGAGGATGGCTTCGGTATGGGCGCTTGAATAGCGGTTGATGTGGGCGATTGCTTCATCCACGCCGGCCACGACCTTGATGCTGATGATGGGGGCGAGGTATTCCTCGCTCCAATCCTGTTCGGTCGCGGCGACGAGCTGGGCACCGGCCACGCCCTGCAGCAGGGCCAGGGATTCGGCGCAGCCGCGCATCTCCACGCCCTTGGCGGCAAACACCGCACCGATGGCGGGCAGGAATTCGGCCGCGACCGCGCGCGCCACCAGCAGGCTTTCGCTGGCATTGCAGGGGCTGTACTTGCTGGTCTTGGCGTTGTCGGCGACCTTGACGGCCATCGCCAGGTCGCAAGGGTCGTCGACATAGGTATGACAGTTGCCGTCCAGGTGCTTGATGACCGGCACCTTGGCTTCGCGGCTGATGCGCTCGATCAGGCCCTTGCCGCCGCGTGGAATGATCACGTCGACGTACTCGGGCATGGCGATCAGCTGGCCCACGGCCTCGCGGTCGGTGATCTGCACCAGCTGCACCGCATGCTCGGGCAGGCCGGCTTCGGCCAATGCCTGCTGCACCAGCCGGGCCAGCGCCTGGTTCGAGGCAATTGCTTCGGAGCCGCCGCGCAGGATGCAGGCGTTGCCGCTCTTGATAGACAGGCTGGCGGCTTCGATGGTGACGTTGGGGCGGCTTTCGTAAATCATGCCGAACACGCCAATGGGCACGCGCATCTGGCCCACGCGAATGCCGCTGGGCTGCTGCTTCATGCCGACAATCTCGCCGATCACATCGGGCATCACCGCCAGCTGCTCGCAGCCCTGGGCGCAGGTCTCGAGCACCTTGGGCGTCAGGCGCAGGCGGTCGACCATGGGCGCCGACAGGCCGTTGGCCTGGGCCGGCACCAGGTCGAGCGCATTGTCGGCCTGCAGTGCGGCGGTGTTTTCACGCAGCAGCCGGGCCAGCGCCAGCAGGGCGCGGCTTTTGGTGGCCGCCGAGGCACGGGCCATCTGGGCCGAGGCGGCTTTGGCCTGGGCACCGAGGGTGTGTGTGTATTCCACGATATTGAGCGCGTTCATGCCGCGATTTTGACCGAGTTGGCGCGCTCTGACTGCGGGGTGGCGCAGAAGCCTCATTTCCAAGCGTGCCGCAGCCACCGGCTTGACGGCACAATGGATGCGTTGCTTCCAAGGAGAAACGGACATGACCGTCAATACCGCACTGTTTGAACTGCATGCGCTGCAACAGGCGCTGCAGCAGCTGGCGGCCGGCAAGATCACGGCCAGTGAACTCAGCACCCAGGCGCGCGCCACCCCGCATCTGCTTGCCCGCCTGCCGCCGCGCTATGGCGAGGTGCTGCAGGACCTTCTTGACCGCCTCGAAGCCAGCGCGCTGTTCACCGAGGAAAGCTGCTCGTTCAGCCAGAGCGAGCTGCTGACCCATTTGCAGGGCTGGGCCGACAAGGCGCAGGAGACGCTGGAGCTGACGCCGCAGGTGCCGGAATAACTGCCCTTTCCTCAAGCCCCTCTTTCGTGACGAGCCCGTCGAACCATGAACGGCCTGCACTCAAGCTTGAAACAGCCGCATCAAGCAAATAAATACCGTTCGCCCTGAGCCCGTCGAAGGGCGCCTTAGGGCGTCTTAGGGCGCCTTAGGGCGGAGTCCGCGTGAGATAACCACCCCATGGAAACAGGCTTTGCCTGCGGCACAGGCCCTACGTTCATCCTTCGACAAGCTCAGGACGAACGAAAACCAGCAGAGGCTCTGCTGTTTCTTGATAACGCCTGGCGAGTCGAGCCTCGTCTAATTCGCTCAGAGCGAACGGGGATACAAGAACGCCCGGCCCTCGAACTTGAAACAGCGCCTTATTTGAAGGATTGCACCATCTCAAACGCCAGCCGGCGCAGCGCCTGCCAGCCGTCCTGCGGCCAGCCCGGGGCCTTGAGGCCCTTGACGATGCCGTCGACGGTATGCGCCGACTGCAGCAGCTGCGCCGCGGCCTGATCGCCCAGCCGGGGCACGATGCGCTCGAAGAAACGCTCCTTCGCGCCCCAGATGCGCTGCTCGCGCAGCGCCATGGGCAGCGGGCGCCCGCCCGCAATCGCATCCTTGACGCGCTTGAGCGCGCGGATGTCCTCGGCCAGCGCCCAATGCACCAGCACTTCGGCCACGCCTTCGGCCTGCAGGCCGTCAAGCATGCGCTGCACGCGCGCCAGCTGTCCCGACAGCACGGCATCGGACAGCTTGAACACGTCGTAGCGCGCGACATTCAGCACCGCCTGCTCTATCTGTGCGCCGTGCAGCTCGCCCGCGGGGAAGAGCAGCGCGAGCTTCTGGATTTCCTGGTGCGCGGCCAGCAGATTGCCTTCGACACGGTCGGCAAAGAACTGCAGCGTGCGCTGCCCTTCCTCGCCCGCGACCACGCGCTGCCCCTGGGCGGCCAGCCGTTGGGCAATCCAGGGCGGCAGCGCGGCGCGCTCGATGGGATCGATCTGCAGCGTGACGCCATGCGCGTCCAGCGCCGAGAACCAGGCGCCGGTCTTGGTGGCCTTGTCCAGGCGCGGCAGCATGACCAGCGTCAGCGTGCTGTCGTTGCCCTGCGCGGACTCGGCCAGCTGCTGCAGCGCCTGGCTGCCGTCCTTGCCCGGCTTGCCCGAAGGAATGCGGATCTCGAGAATCTGCTTGTCGGCAAAGAGCGACAGCGAGCCGCCCGCGGCCAGCACGGCACTCCAGTCGAAGTGCGCGCCGGCCACCGTATGGCTGCTGCGTTCGGAGTAGCCGGTAGCGCGCGCCGCGGCGCGGATCGCGTCGGCGGCTTCCTGCTGCTGCAGCGGTTCGTCGCCGTGCAGTGTGTAAAGCGAGCGCAGGCCCTTGCCGAGGTGGGCCTGGAGCTGGTTCAGGCCAAGCTGCATGAAACGCTCACAGTGTCTTCACGGCCGCAAGCCGGCGCAGCAGCTGCTGCACCAGATCGGTCTGCATGTTGCGGAACAGCAGTAGCTCTTCCGCCTCTTTGGACAGCGCAATGGTTTCGTTGTAGCTGATGTCGCGCTGCTGCAGCAGTTCGGTGTCGGGAATGACATCGTCGCCGTTGGGCTTGCGCAGCTTGAAGCGCAGGCGCAGGCGCAGCTGCAGTTCGCGCACCTGGCCCGAGGCGTTGAGACCCACGACCACGCGCTCCTGGCGCTCGCTGATCAGCTCGAAGATGACTTCGGCGTCATCGGGCGAGCGCGGATCGCGCAGCACCGTCAGCTGCTCGGTCGAGGACGACAGCGTGCGCTCGAGCTCACGCGCCAGCATGGACCCGCGCGGCGCCTGGATGAACAGCGAACGGAAGGCGAACTGGGGCACGCCGCGCAGGCGGAAGCCGCACGCCGCCATCAAGGGCACCACGGACACCAGGGAGAGCAGCGTGCGTTTGCGCATGTCAGACCACCACGTTCACCAATCGGCCCGGAACCACCACCACTTTCTTGGGGGCGGCACCCGCGGCCTGTTTCAGGAATGCGTCGCTGGCCAGGGCCAGGCGCTCGATCTCGGCCTTGTCGGCCGTCGCGGCCACGCGGATCGAGCCGCGCAGCTTGCCATTGACCTGCAGCATGAGTTCGATCTCGTCCTGCACCAGCGCCGCGGCATCGACCTGGGGCCAGGGCGCATCGAGCAGTTCGCCCAGATGCTGGCTGTAGCCCAGGCTGCTCCACAGCGCATGCGTGACGTGGGGCGTGGCCGGGTACAGGCAGCGCAGCAGGATGCCGAAGCCTTCGATTGCAGCGATCTGGCCGTCGGGCGTATCCGTGCCCTTGAAGCTTTCCAGCGCGTTGATCATCTTCATCGCGCCCGAGACCACGGTGTTGTACTGCATGCGCTGGTAGTCGTAGTCCACCTGCTTGAGCACGGTATGGATTTCCAGGCGCAGCGCCTGGGCGTCCTTGCCGAAGGCCACGCCCGACAGGTCGCGCGCGCTCGCGCCCACGGCATCGGCCGCGGCATAGTCGCCGGCCAGCAGCTTGAAGCCGTAGTTGTAGACCCGGCGCAGGAAGCGGTAGCTGCCTTCGACGGCCGCGTCGTTCCACTCGAGCGTGGCTTCGGGCGGGGCGGTGAACATGGTGTACAGGCGGGCGGTGTCGGCGCCGTACTTGCTGATCAGCTCCTGCGGATCGATGCCGTTGTTCTTGGACTTGGACATGGTGCCCACGCCCTCGTAGTCGATGGCCGTGCCCACGGGCAGCAGGCCGTCGGCGCTCTCGACCGCGGTCTTGAGCTGGGCGCCGACGATCTTGCCGGCGTCATCGAGCACATGCTCGACGTCCTTGGGCCAGAAGTATTCCTTCGCGCCCTTGGCCGTGCGGCGGCTGTAGATGTGGTTGAGCACCATGCCCTGGGTCAGCAGCTGCGAGAACGGCTCGTCGAAGGTCACCAGGTCCAGATCGCGCATCACCTTGGTCCAGAAGCGCGCATACAGCAGGTGAAGAATCGCGTGCTCGATGCCGCCGATGTACTGGTCCATGCCGCTGCCGCGCATCCAGTACTCGGTGCCCGCACCGACCATCTGCTCGCTGTTCTTGGCGTCGCAATAGCGCATGAAGTACCACGAGCTGTCGACGAAGGTGTCCATGGTGTCGGTCTCGCGGCGTGCGGGCTTGCCGCAGCAGGGGCAGACCACGCCCGCATGGAAGACTTCGCTCTTGACCAGCGGATTGCCCGAACCATCGGGCACCAGGTCCTGCGGCAGCACCACGGGCAGGTCCTTTTCGGGCACCGGCTGGGCGCCGCAATCGACGCAATGGATGATGGGGATGGGCGTGCCCCAGTAGCGCTGGCGGCTCACGCCCCAGTCACGCAGGCGCCAGGTGGTCTTCTTCTCGCCCAGGCCCTTTGCGGCCAGCAGTTCCGCGACCTTGTCGACGGCCTGTGCATGGCCCAGGCCATCGAGCACGCCGGAGTTGACGCAGACGGCCTTTTGCTTGTCGCCGTACGAATCGGCCCAGGCGGCATCGGAGAAGCTCTCGCCTTCCACGGCCACGACTTGGCGGATGGGCAGGCTGTATTTCTTGGCAAACGAGAAATCGCGCTCGTCATGCGCGGGCACGCCCATGACGGCGCCGTCGCCGTAGCCCATCAGCACGTAGTTGCCCACCCAGACTTCAACCGACTCGCCGGTCAGCGGATGGGTGACGAACAGGCCCGTGGCCATGCCTTCCTTTTCCTTGACCGCGAGTTCGGCTTCGGTGGTGCCGCCCTTCTTGCACTCCTCGATGAAGGCGGTCAGCGCGGGATTGCCTGCGGCCGCATGCGTGGCCAGCGGGTGCTCGGGCGCCACGGCGCAGAACGTCACGCCCATGACGGTGTCGGCACGCGTGGTGAAGACGTACATCTTGCCGTCCTGGATCAGCTGACCCTGGGCGTCGCGGATGTCATGCGTGAACGCAAAGCGCACGCCGCTGGACTTGCCTATCCAGTTTTCCTGCATCAGCCGCACCTTGTCGGGCCAGCCGGTCAGCGTGGCCTTGTCGTTGCCGACCTGGACATGGTCGAGCAGCTCCTGGGCGTAATCGGTGATCTTCAGGTAGTAGCCGGGAATCTCGCGCTTCTCGACCAGGGCGCCGGTGCGCCAGCCGCGGCCGTCGATCACCTGCTCGTTGGCCAGCACGGTCTGGTCGACCGGGTCCCAGTTCACGACTTGCGTCTTGCGGTAGGCAATGCCCTTGTCGAGCATCTTCAGGAACAGCCACTGGTTCCAGCGGTAGTACTCGGGGTCGCAGGTGGCGATCTCGCGGCTCCAGTCGATCGCCAGGCCCATCGACTGCATCTGCTTCTTCATGTAGGCGATGTTGTCGTAGGTCCACTGCGCGGGCGGCACCTTGTTCTTCAGCGCCGCATTTTCCGCCGGCAGGCCGAACGCGTCCCAGCCCATGGGCATCAACACGTTGAAGCCCTTCATGCGCAGATGGCGCGTGAGCATGTCGTTGATCGTGTAATTGCGCACATGGCCCATGTGCAGCTTGCCGCTGGGGTAAGGCAGCATCGAGCAGGCATAGAACTTCTTCTTGCTGTCGTCTTCGGTGACACGGTAGGCGTCACGGGCGGCCCAGTGCTCATGCGCCGCGCGCTCGAGCTCGATATGGTTGTATTTGTCTTGCATGATGGAGAGCGGGTTCCGGCAACGGGGCGCCGGTGAAAGCCAAGGTCAACCGGGATTTTAGGCCGGACGCCACACCGCACCGGCGTGACCGGCTATCTCCCTGCGCAAAGTGTCCGCGCAGCAACCTTCTGCGCGCGCTTGGAAAAGGGTTTTGAACGCCTGCTTCATCGGCCCTGGCCGCTCTTGCCTATGCTGTGAAACCGTCAAATCCTGCGCGGCACGGCCCACGGAACTTGTGGCCCGGCCTTCGGTCTGACCCCGTCTTTCCCTCTTCCCCCGTCTTCTTGAGGAGTCACTTCTGTTGCCTTGGTCATTGATTTCCGAACTCGACCCCTGGATGCAAGCCATCGCGGGCCTGGCCCTGCTGGCGCTGCTGGCCGTTGCCAGCCGCTACCTGGCGCAATTCTTCCTGCAGCGCGTGGTGCGCCGGGTGCGCCTGGGCCTGGCAGCGAACTGGGCCGAGATCCTGCTGCACGACAAGGTGATGCGCCGGCTCGCGCAGACCGTGCCGTGGCTGGTGGTGCAGATCGGCATGGCGGGCATTCCCCATCTTCCGCCACGGTTGCATGGGCTGCTGCTGAATCTGGCCGTGGCGGTCAGCATCGTACTGGTGCTGCGCACCTTCAACGCGCTGCTCGACGCGATGAACGAGACCCACGAGCGCAAGGAGCGGCTCAAGCCCTCTATGCATTCGATCAAGAACTATGTGCAGCTGGGGCAGTTGCTCGCCGTGCTGGTCGCTGCCGTGCTGATCATGGCGACGATGCTGGACCGTTCGCCGCTGCTGCTGCTGTCGGGCCTGGGCGCGCTGTCGGCCGTGCTGATGCTGGTCTTCAAGGACACCATCCTGTCGTTCACCGCGGGCGTGCTGCTCGGCTCGAACGACATGATCCGCGTCGGCGACTGGGTCGAAATGCCCCAGGTCGGCGCCGACGGCTTCGTGATCGACATCGCGCTCAACATCGTCAAGGTGCAGAACTGGGACAAGACCATCACCACCATTCCCACCTGGAAGCTGATGAGCGACAGTTTCAAGAACTGGCGCGGCATGTCGCAGTCGGGCGTGCGCCGCATACGCCGCGCGCTGCGCATAGATGCCGACACCATCCAGGTGCTGGACGCCGCGCAGATCGAGCGACTGTCGCGGATTGCGCTGCTCCAGGACTTTCTGGCCGACAAACGTGCCCAGACCGCGGCGCTGCCGGCTTCGGCCCTGGCCCAGTCGGCGCCCTTCCACCCGCTGCAGCTGACCAACCTGGAACTGCTGCGCGCCTACGCCTATGCCTATCTGCAGGTGCATCCGGGCATACAGCACGACACCTATCTGCTGGCGCGCACGCTGGAGCCGACGACCGAAGGCGTGCCGCTGGAGCTGTACTGCTACACATCGACCTCGGTCTGGGTCGAGTACGAAAACATCCAGGGCAGCATTTTCGATCACCTGATAGGCGTGCTGCCGGAGTTCGGCCTGCGGCTGTACCAGCGGCCGTCAGGCAGCGACGTGCTGTCGGGATTGCGCCCGCTGGCGCAGGGCAGCCTGGCGCAGGGCCTGGGGCCGCGCGAGGCGGCGCCGAGGCAGGCGAATCAAGGGCTTTGACCTCTAGCGCGCGTTCATCCTTCGACAAGCTCAGGACGAACGGATAGCCGTCTAGCGTTGCGAGGACTGCACAGGCTTGGCAACAAAACCTATGCGCGTCAACCCGGCCGCATGGGCCCAGCCCATCACCGCCACCACGCGGCCGTAGGGCACGGCGGCATCGGCGCGCAGCTGCAGTTCGGCATCGGGATGGTTGCTGGCCAGCGTGGCAAGGCGCTCGCGCAGCGCGGCTTCTTCAAGCACTTCGCCATCGATAGACAGCCGGCCCTGGGCATCGACTTCCAGCGCCAGCGCCTGCTGCGGCGTCGGCGGCGCAACCGGCGTCGTGCCCTGGGCCTGGGGCAGTTGCACGCGCAGCGCGGCCGCAAGCACGGGCGCAGCCAGAATCAGAATGACGACCAGCACCAGCATCACGTCGACCAGCGGCGTGACGTTGATGCCGCTCAGCGGCTCGGGCGCGGAGGCGGTGCGACGGTCGAAGCGGCCGAATGCCATGGCGGGGCAGCCGAATCAGGCGGCGTCCACGGGCTTGGCGCCGTCGCCAAAGACCGCCTGCAGATCGTGGGCAAAGCCTTCGAGCTCGGCTTCAATGCGGCCCGCGCTGCGGCCCTGGAGGTTGTAGCCCAGCACCGCGGGAATCGCCACGGCCAGGCCGGCCGCGGTCATCACCAGCGCTTCGCCCACCGGCCCCGCAAGCTGGGCGATGCCGATTTGCTGGCTGTCCGCGAGCAGTGTCAATGCATGGTGAATGCCCCAGACCGTACCCAGCAGGCCGACAAACGGCGCCAGCGTGCCCACCGAAGCCAGCAGCACCTGGCCCCACTGCAGGGGCGCGCTTGCCGCCTGCAGCGCGCCCCTGCAGTG
>JBBKVU010000356.1:0-3267 GCA_037968595.1 Comamonas sp. | reverse complement strand
GCTGCTGGGCCTGGGCGCATGCCGGCCGCGCCCAGGCCCAGCAGCGCTGCCACGGCAGGCCTGCGACCGATGAGAAAGCTTGCAGAATATTTCATTGCGGCGCGGTGCTCATGCGGGGTACAGATAGGCGGCGCGCAGCAGCTCTTGCGCCGCTTTTGCGCCCACCGGACGGCTGAGGAAATAGCCTTGCGCCTCGTCGCAGCCGGCCGTCTTGAGATAGACCAGCTGGTCCATCAGCTCCACGCCTTCGGCCACCACGCGCATCTTGAGGTTGTGCGCCAGCGTGATCACCGAGGTCACTATCACCCCGGCCTCGCTGCTGCTGCGGATGTCGTTGACAAACGAGCGGTCGAGCTTGAGGGTGTCTATGGGCAGGTCCTTGATCTGGCTCAGGCTGGAAAAACCCGTGCCGAAATCGTCCAGGCCTATGGACACGCCCATGGCCCGCACCTGCTCGAGCACGCTCAGCGCCAGCTCGCGCGGCTCAAGCAGACAGCTTTCGGTGATCTCCATGCTCAGGTCCGCGGCCTCGATGCCGTAATGCGCGATATGCGCCCCCAGGCGCTCGGCAAACGCGCTGTCGCGCAGCTGCACCGGCGAGACATTGAAGGCAATCGGCACGGGCTCGAGCCCGAGCGCGCGCCAGTCGGCCGCCTGCTGGCAGCAGGCCTGCAGCACCCAGTCGCCAAGCGCGCGTATCGCGCCCGTGGCTTCGGCCGAGGCAATGAACTCGCCGGGATAGATCAGGCCGTATTCGGGATGCTGCCAGCGCACCAGCGCCTCGAATCCCATGATGCGGCAGTCGTGCAGTCTCACCTTGGGCTGGAAGTGCAGCACCAGCTGCTGGTCGCTCACGGCCTTGGGCAGCTGGCGCTCGAGCGCATAGCTGCGCGCGCTGTCGGCGCTGGCCGTGGCGTCGTAGTAGGTGAAACGCCCGCGCCCGGCGCGCTTGCTGGCATACATTGCGGCATCGGCGTTGCGGCACAGCAGCGTGACGTCATGGCCGTCGCGCGGAAAGAAGGCCACCCCTATGCTGGGCGTCACCTGCAGGCTGTGGCCTTCAAGTCCCTCGTAGGGCTGGCTCAGGCAATCGACCAGCTTGGCCGCGAGCGCGTCCATGTCGCTCATCGCATCCATGCCCGTCACCAGCACCGCGAACTCGTCGCCCCCCATGCGCGCAAGGATGTCGGAACTGCGCAGCAGGAAGCGCAACCGCTGCGCCACGGCCTGCAGCAGCAGGTCGCCGACATGGTGGCCCAGCGTGTCGTTGATGGCCTTGAAGCGGTCCAGGTCGAGGTACATCAGCGCATAGAACTTGCGGCTGCGCCGCGCCAGCGCCAGATGGCTGGCGACCAGTTCATTGAACATGCGGCGGTTGTGCAGCCCCGTGAGATGGTCGTTGGCGGCCAGCTCCAGCGCCTTGGCTTTTTCCTGCTCGAGCTGATCGATCAGCATGTGCTTGTCGCGGTTGGCAAAGCTCAGCGCGGTGAACAGTCCTTCCTGGTGGCGCAGCACGCGCAGCATGCCGCCCACGGCCAGCAACATGCAAAGGCTCAGCACGCCCAGCAGCGTCCAGACCTTGCGGCTGTCTTCGCGCGGCGAGCCGTGCACCCACTCAAGCCCGCGGCTGGCAACCACGAGAAACGGCGAGCTGGGGTTGCGCCGCCAGCTGAAATGGCTTTTCGCGCCGCCGGGCTGCAGCGCGGCCACGGTGGCGCCGCGGTTGCCTGTCATGTGGGCCGCGGCGGCCACGGGCTCGCGCGAAAACGGCATGGTCAGGCCCTGGGGGCCGAGCTCGGCCAGCGCCACGCCCTGGGCATCGAGCAGATGGATGGCGCTGCCCGCGCCCATTTCCACATCGCGGTAGAGGTTCAGGAAATAGCCCAGGTCCAGCATCAGCAGCAGGTAGCCGCCCGGCGCGCGCGCGCCCGCCGACTCGACCTCCACGGGACGCAGCGCATAGACCAGCGGGATCTGCCAGAGATCGGGGTGGCCGGACAGCGGCGATTGGGCCGCGGGCAGCAGGCGCGCATGGCCTTGCTCGGGCAGCTGCAGCGCCTGTCTCAGGCCGGCCATCAGCGCGGCAAACTCGCTGCCGGACAGCGCATACGAGGCATCCACGGGCTGCAGTGCCGCGTTCAGCAGCAGATAGCGCGCGAAACTGTGCTCGGCCACCAGCATGGTCGACAGCCGCCGGTGCACTTCAGGCGTCGATTGCTGGCCGCGCGCGTGACCGGCCAGCGCGTCGCCCGCGGCCAGCGCCATCAGCTGGCCCTTGTTGACCACCTGGGCAAGATTCTCGGCCACCACCGCCGCCAGGCTGGCCTGCTGCTGGGCGGTACTGATCTGCTGCTGCTGGCGCTCGGCTTCCACGCTTTGCCAGGCCAGCCACCAGACCAGGCCCAGCACCAGCAAGGCCGCGCCTATGCAGGCCAGGCGCATTCCGCGCCAGCCCATGCGCCACGGCATGGCTGGTGCCGGCCTGCGAAAACGCAGCAGCACAAGCAGACAACGGGCGTACAGGGCAGTCACAAAGCGGGGCGCGGACGGGCAGATGCCTGAATGATGCAAATCCCGCAAGTCAATGGCATGACAGCTTGAAATATTTCTCGAATGGATGACCGTTTATGACAGATCACCAAGTCTGTGACGGTCCGCCAGCCGTGACAATAGCGCCAGGCCGCGCAGCGGGTGCGGACGCGCCATTCCTACCGGGAGACCTCCGATGCTCAATGCCTTGTGGCTGGGCTTTTTCATCATTGCCGCGCTCGCGGCGCTGGGCCAATGGCTGATTGGCGGCCAGGCCCAGGTGTTTGCCGGCATGGTCCAGGCGCTGTTTGCCATGGCCAAGCTGTCGGTCGAGGTGATGGTGCTGCTGTTCGGCACGCTGACGCTGTGGCTGGGCTTCTTGCGCATTGCCGAGAAAGCCGGCGTGGTGCAATGGCTGGCGTGGGCGCTGGGCCCGCTGTTTGCCAAGCTGATGCCCGAAGTGCCGCGCGGCCACCCCGCGCTGGGCCTGATCACGCTGAACTTCGCGGCGAATGCGCTGGGCCTGGACAATGCGGCCACGCCCATGGGCCTGAAGGCCATGCGCGAGTTGCAGACGCTCAACCCGCGGCCCGACACCGCGACCAACGCGCAAATCCTGTTCCTGGTGCTCAACGCCTCGTCGCTGACGCTGCTGCCGGTCACCATCTTCATGTATCGCATGCAGCAGGGCGCGCCAGACCCCACCCTGGTGTTCCTGCCCATCCTGCTGGCCACATC
>JBBKVU010000355.1:0-6903 GCA_037968595.1 Comamonas sp. | reverse complement strand
ATCTGCTGCTGATCGGCGCCGGCCGCAGCGCCGCCGGCGCCGATCAGCAGCAGATCGTGCCCTGCAATCGGCTGGCCGGCGTTGTCGCGGATGTCGGCCACCAGGCCCAGGCCGTCGGTGTTGTCGGCATGGATGCGGCCGTCGGCCAGCACCAGCGTATTGGCCGCGCCCGCAAGCTGCACGCGTTCGCTGCGGCTGTCGGCGAGTTCGGCCGCCTGCAGCTTGAAGGGCACGGTGACATTGCAGCCGCGCCCGCCGGCCGCGGCAAAGGCCTGCACGGCGGCGCTGAAGCCGTCGAGGGCGACGAGTTCGCGCGTGTAGCGCAGATTCTGCGCAGTCAGTTCGGCAAAGCGCGCGTGGATCCAGGGCGAGCGGCTGTGCTCGACGGGATTGCCCATGACGCAGTAGAGATCGACGGTGGATGGCATGGCAGTGTAAAAAACAGGGGTGGACATCGACGCGCGCCGCGGTCTAGGCCCTTGGGCAGGATCAGGGCATCAGCGCACGCTGGTCTCCAGCGTCTGCTCGCGGGTGAATTTGAAGCGCGACACCACGGCAATCTGGTCGGCCTTGGCGCGCATTGCCGTGCCGAACTGGCCGAACGGACCGGCGGCCCGCGCAATGGCCGCGGCGCGGCTGTCGAGCAGCGGATTGCCCGAGCTTTGCACGATCTCGGTGGCCAGCACCTGGCCGTCGTGGTTGACGGTGACGATCATGGTCAGCTCGCCGTAAAGCTTCTTGCCGGCCTGCTCGGGGAAGTTCTCCGTGCCCTTGTCCTCGACCTTGCGGCGCAGCGCGTCGTAGTAGACCGCATACACCTCTTCGCGCGTTGCCGGGCTGATGTAGCGTTTCTTGGGCCGCGCATTCTCTTCGTTGATGCGCTTTTCGATCTCGGCCAGCAGCTTGACCAGCTGCTGGCGCTTTTGCTGCTCGCTGAGCTGCTGCGGGTTAGGTGCGGTCTCGCGCGGATCGAGCGGCGCCATGGTGGCCACGCGCTGGCGCAGCTGGGTCAGCAGCACGGCCTGCTGCTCCTGCATGGCATCAAGCTTGCGCTGCGCTTCCTCGAAATCCTCGCCCACGGCCGTGAGCGCCGAATAGGGCAGGGGGCTGGTGGCGCGGCCCTGGGCGGCTTCGCCGCCGCCGGCAAGCGAGGCCTGGGCAATGGCCTGGGCCTTTTCAGGCCGTTCCTGCGACTTGGCGTTCACCAGAATGACTTCAAGTGGCGTGTCCTGGAACACGCGCTCGAAGGCCTGGGGGTGAACGAAGCGAACCGAAAGCACGGCCGCGTGCAGCGCCAGCGAGATACCGAGCGCGAGCTGCAGGGTGGTCAAGGAGCGAAGCGCGGCGGTGAATTTCACGGTGCGGGAGGCGTGGCGCTGTCGGTTTCGTTCATGTCGACGGCAATGGCGATGGGGCCGGCCACGGCGTCGTCTTCGTCTTCACCCGCCTCTTCGGTGGCGCCCGTGGCCTGGGCTTCGGGGCTGTCGAGGCGCTCGATCAGCGTGCCGTTGACGTCCAGCGTGATCTCGTCGATCTCGCCCAGGCGCACCTTGAGGCGCGCACCGCGCGGCAGGCCCTGGGCGCCAAGCACCGGCAGCACCAGCGGCAGGTTGTCGGCGCGCACCAGGAAACTGCCACCCGGGCCTTCCTTGATGACGCTGGCCTCGATTTCGGTAATGCCGTTCTGCTCGAGGTACTTGAGTGTCCAGAAGCGCTCCATGCCGGCCTGGTAGCCGTTGTAGGCGGAGTAGGCTGCGTCGAAGCCGGAGATGATCGAGAACAGCTCCGCGTCCTTGGGCTTGAACGGCGCGGCCAGCGCCGCGGTCTTGCCGTGGCGCACGCAGGCAATGATCTGCCACTGGTTGACCAGGTCGACATAGCGGCGCAGCGGCGAGGTGGCCCAGGCGTAGCTCTTGACGCCAATGCCCGCGTGCGGCAAGGCCTTGGTGCCCATGCGCACCTTGACGCCGGGCGCGAGACTGGCCTGGCTGCGGTAGATGCCGGGCACGCCGTGCTCGGCCAGCAGATTGCCCCAGGTGCTGTTGGCGACAATCGCGGCTTCGGCGACGATCAGGTCGAGCGGCGCACCGCGCTTGCGCGTGGTGATCTGCACGGTCTCGTTGCCCACGGGCTCGCCGCCGGCATTGCCCGTGAGGCGGAAGTTGTAGTCCGGGCGGTTGAAGTTCTCGGGCTTGCCGCGCACGACTTCACGCTGCGCCTTGAGGTGCTTGGCCAGGCGGTGCAGGAAGGTGAACTCGCTGCGCTTTTCCTGCAGCGCGGCGGGCGTGCCTGCGACTTCGATCGACGCGTCGTTCAGCCATTCCTCGGTCACGATGTGGTCGAGCTGGTCGTGGCGGAAGTTGGTCTGCACCGGCACGCGCTCCAGGCGCGTTTCGCTGGCGATGAATTCCAGCGTCTCTTCGTTGATCTGCACGTACAGCGACACCGCGGGGTTGGCGCGGCCTTCGTCCAGCGTATAGACCTGCACCACCTCGTCGGGCAGCATGGTGATCTTGTAGCCGGGCATGTAGACCGTCGACAGGCGGTTGCGGCCGAGCTGGTCGAGCGGCGTGCCGGGCACGATGGCCAGGCCGGGCGCGGCAATGTGCACGCCCAGCGTCACCACGCCCGTGCCCAGGCCCTGGACCGACAGCGCATCGTCGATTTCGGTGGTTTGCGAATCGTCGATCGAGTAGGCCTGGACATTTGCCAGCGGCAGCTCCTGCGGCGGCTGGGGTGCGGCCAGCGCGGGAAAGCCCGTGCCCTTGGGGAAGTTGTCGAACAGGAAACGCTTCCAGTGGAACTCGTAGGCCGACTCGATGGCTCCGGCGCGCTGCAGCAGATCGAGCGGCGCGAGGTGGGTGGCGCGGCTGGCCTCGACCACGGCCTTGTATTCGGGCGCATTCTTGTCGGGGCGGAACAGGATCTTGTAGAGCTGCTCGCGCACCGGCGCCGGGCATTCGCCCCGGCCCAGCTGGGCAGCCCATTCGTCGATCTGCGCCAGCACCAGCTTTTTCTTTTCAATCGCGGCCAGCGCCTGCTGCAGGATTTCGGCCGAAGCCTTGCGAAAACGCCCCTTGCCCGCGCGGCGGAAGTAATGCGGCGCGTCGAACAGCGCCAGCAGCGTGCCCGCCTGCTGGGCCAGCGTGGCGTTTTCCGAGAAATAGTCGCGGGCGAGTTCGGCAAAGCCGAATTCCTCTTCGGGGGCGAATTCCCAGGCCAGGTCCAGCTCCATGCCGTCGGCCTGGGCTTGCGCCTGGGCCATGAGTTCGGCCGGGGACGGCTTGTCGAACTTGATCAGGATATGGGCGGCCTTGACCTTGACCCGCTTGCCGGTATCGAGTTCGATCTGGGCGGAGGTATCGGTTTCGGACAGGATGCGGCCGGCGAGGAATTTGCCGGCTTCTTCAAACAATGCGTGCATGGTTGCAATTGTCCCATGAGGTCCGGGGTGGCTGCAGGGCTTTTCCTTGCGCGGTTGCGGGCCGCCTGCGCCTCAGACCAGCGCAAGAAAGCCGCTGATGCGGGGAATGTGGCGGGGGAAGTCGCTGAGCGCATGCTCGCCGCCCTCCTGCAGCGCGATCTGCGCGGCCGGGTAGCGCGCCACCATTTCACGCCAGTCCAGCACTTCGTCGCCCTTGGCAATGAACGCCAGCTCGGGGCCGGCCGCGGGCAGGGCGCGCGTGTCGAGTGCCTGCAGCTCGGCGATGTACTCGGGACGGAAGAAGAATTGGACTTCCGGATCATGCCAGGCCGTCTGCGCGCCAATGTACTTTTCGAGATCGCGCGCCGGGAACACCGCCGGATTGAGCAGCACGCTCGCGCAACGCCGCTGCTGGGCAAACCAGCTCGCGTAGAAGCCGCCCAGCGAAGAACCCATCACCGCCGTCGTGGCGCGCGGCCAGTCGGCCGTGCCTTCGAGCAGCAGTTGCGCGGCGGCGCGCGGCGAGGGCGGCAGCTGCGGGCCCCACCAGTGCACCTGCGGGTGATGGGCCGCGACATGGGCGGCCATCTGCTGCGCCTTGAGCGATTGGGGCGAGGAGCGAAAGCCGTGCAGATAGAGCAGGTGGGTGGTGGTCATGGGATCAGCAGCAGTGCGACACAGGCCATTGTGTCGTCTGCTGGCCCGCTGCGGATGACGGATTTGCCCGGCAACGGATAATCGCCGCCATATGTCTGCAGCAGAATTCGACAAGCCTTCGGTCCTTCAACGCATCGTGCCCCTGTTTCGCGGTTTCGACGGCCCCCTGGTGCTGTTGGTGCTGCTGCTCGCCGCGATCGGCCTGACGGCCATGTATTCCTCGGGCTACGACCACGGCACGCGCTTTGTCGACCATGGGCGCAACATGCTGATTGCCGTCGGCCTGCTGTTTCTCGTAGCCCAGGTGCCGCCGCAGCACATCATGAAGGTGGCCGTGCCGCTGTATCTGCTGGGTGTGGCGCTGCTGGTGGCCGTCGCGGTGTTCGGCATCACCAAGAAAGGCGCGCAGCGCTGGGTCAACGTGGGGGTGGTGATACAGCCCAGCGAACTGCTCAAGATCGCCACGCCGCTGATGCTGGCCTGGTGGTTCCAGCGGCGCGAAGGGCAGATACGCCGCACCGACTTCGTTGTGGCGCTGGTGCTGCTGATGGTGCCCGTGGGCCTGATCATGAAGCAGCCCGACCTGGGAACGTCGCTGCTGGTCATGGCCGCCGGGCTGTCGGTGATCTTCTTTGCCGGCCTGCCGTGGAAGCTGGTGCTGCCGCCGGTCGTGCTGGGGCTGATAGGCATCGTGCTGATTGTCTGGTTCGAACCCCAGCTGTGCGCCGAAGGCATGCGCTGGCCGGTGCTGCATGAATACCAGCAGACCCGTATCTGCACGCTGCTGGACCCCACGCGCGATCCGCTGGGCAAGGGCTTTCATATTCTGCAGGGCATGATTGCCATAGGCTCGGGCGGTGTCTGGGGCAAGGGCTTCATGGCCGGCACGCAGACTCACCTCGAATTCATTCCCGAGCGCACCACCGATTTCATCTTCGCGGCCTTCTCCGAAGAGTTCGGCCTGGTCGGCAATCTGCTGCTGATCACCGCCTTCCTGCTGCTGGTGTGGCGCGGCCTGGTGATCGGCACGCGCGCCCAGCAGCTGTTCGCGCGGCTGATGGCGGCGGCGGTGGCGATGATTTTCTTCACCTATGCCTTTGTCAACATGGGCATGGTCAGCGGCATCCTGCCCGTGGTGGGCGTGCCTCTGCCTTTTGTCAGCTATGGCGGCACGGCCATGGTCACGCTGGGGCTGGCGCTGGGCGTGCTGATGTCGGTGGCGCGCTCGCAGCGCCAGTTGCCGCAGGACGCGACGCTGGGCCGGGGCGCGCTGGCCAATGCACGCCTGGGCTGAAGTCGGGCGAATTTCCGCCAGCGCAGGGAGAGGGCATGGGGTGGTGCCTACAATGTGCATATGATCTCCCGCGAACCCACCATCGAACGCCTGGCCACGGCCCGCAGCTTGCTGCTCGAGCCTTTCGGCCTGGATGAATCCCACCTCGCACGCGCCCTGGCCGAGATCCGCTCGCACCAGGTCGATGACGCCGACCTGTACTTCCAATACACCCGCGCCGAAGGCTGGAGCCTGGAGGAAGGCATCGTCAAGACCGGTTCCTTCAGCATCGACCAGGGCGTGGGCGTGCGCGCGGTGAGCGGCGAGAAAACCGCGTTTGCCTACTCCGATGACATTTCCGAGGCTTCGCTGCTGGACGCCGCGCGCACCGTGCGCAGCATTTCCAGCGCCGCCCAGAGCCAGCGCGCGAAAGTCGTGCGCCCGAAGATTGCCGGCAGCCGCTCGCTCTATCCCGCCATCGACCCGATTGCCTCGCTTGACAGCACGGCCAAGGTCGAGTTGCTGGGCCGCGTCGAGAAGCTCGGCCGCGCCAAGGACCCGCGCGTCAAGCAGGTCATGGCCGGCCTGGCCAGTGAATACGATGTGGTGCTGGTGGCGCGCGCCGACGGCACGCTGGCCGCCGATGTGCGCCCGCTGGTGCGGCTGTCGGTGACGGTGATTGCCGAGCACAAGGGCCGGCGCGAAGTCGGCTCGGCCGGCGGTGGTGGCCGCTTCGGCCTGGCCTATTTCAGCGAAGAGCAGATCAGCCAGTATGTCGACGAAGCCGTGCACGCGGCGCTGGTCAACCTCGATTCGCGCCCCGCGCCCGCGGGTGAAATGACCGTGGTGCTGGGCTCGGGCTGGCCCGGCATCCTGTTCCACGAAGCCGTGGGCCATGGCCTTGAAGGCGACTTCAACCGCAAGGGTTCGAGCGCGTTCAGCGGCCGCATAGGCCAGCGCGTCGCCGCCAAGGGCGTCAATGTGCTGGACGACGGCACGATTGCCGACCGCCGCGGCTCGCTCAACGTCGACGATGCAGGCTGCCCCAGCCAGCGCAACGTGCTGATCGAGGACGGCATTCTCAAGGGCTATATCCAGGACTCGATGAATGCCCGCCTGATGGGCGTTGCGCCCACGGGCAACGGCCGGCGCGAGAGCTATGCGCACATTCCCATGCCGCGCATGACCAACACCTATATGACCGGTGGCAATCTTCCTCCCGAGGAAATCGTTGCCAGCATCAAGAAGGGTCTGTACGCGACCAACTTCGGCGGCGGTCAGGTCGACATCACCAGCGGCAAGTTCGTGTTTTCCGCGAGCGAAGCCTACTGGGTGGAAAACGGCAAGATCCAGTATCCGGTCAAGGGCGCGACCATTGTCGGCAGCGGCCCCGAGTCGCTCAAGAAGATCAGCATGATAGGCAATGACATGCGTCTGGACCCCGGCGTCGGCACCTGCGGCAAGGAAGGCCAGAGCGTGCCCGTGGGCGTGGGCCAGCCCACGCTGCGCATCGACGGCCTGACGGTGGGCGGCACGGCCTGATCAGGCC
>JBBKVU010000354.1:0-3130 GCA_037968595.1 Comamonas sp. | reverse complement strand
GTGTAACGGCTGGCGTTACGGGCCACTTCGGCCTGAGCTTCGGCGGCATTGAGTTGGGCCTGGGCGGCCGCTGCGGCCGCCGCGACCTGATCATAACTGGAAGCCGAGATCGCGCCAGTTCCGCGCAAATCGCGATAGCGCGCCTCGTCCTGCGCTGTTTGCTGTGCCCTGGCACGCGCAGCGGCCACCGCCTCCTGCAGGGCGTGTGCGGCAAGCCGCAGATCCACGGGGTCGATGCGCATCAGCACCTGTCCACGCTTTACGGCCTGTCCGGTGTCCACGAGGCGTTCCAGCACCTTGCCGGCGACCCGGAAACTCAGATCGCTTTGCACCCGGGCGGCAACGACTCCAGTGAAAGCGCGGGACACTGCCATCGCATCGCGGACGGTTGCAACCCGCACGAGCGGGGCTTCATTACGTGGATCAGATTGTTTCTTTTCGCCGCAGCCGATCAAGGCCAAGGGCAATGCAGAGATGACAACAGAGAAAACGAGTCGACGGCGCAGCATAGAAATCCCGTAAAAAAACTAAACAGGATTTCATTTTGATACCAGTGACCAATTAAGTCAATGGTCACATATTAAAGTCTGACTATCTTGATAAGCTTCGCAATACCAGGCTGGATAATTGAGCAGGTGCATCCTGGGCGTGATCCAAGCTGTACTGCAAAAGCAAGGGATTAAGATAAGGTCGCATGACCAGGTAAATCGCATTCACCGCCTCGTCAAGCGGAGTCTTCCGCTCAAAATCCTCGGCTTCGCGTCCTTGGCGTATCACTTCCAGCAGCATGTGCTGGATGCGAACCTCGTAAGCCCGCACCGATTCCCAGCGCTCAATAGCAGCCGAAGCGGCAATATCGTATAGCTTGCGATCATCGAAGAACAGTCGTTGGCTGGACTCAACGATCACTTTGAACATACGCCGCAGCTTCTCAGGTGCACGTTCAACACTGTCAACGGCCGCCCTGACGTCGGTTTCGATTTCGCCCAGGCAATTTGCGCAGATCAGCTCTCCGATGGCCTGTTTCGATTCGAAGAACTTGTAGATGTATGCCTTGGAAAAACCGATGGACTTGGCCAGGTCTGACACCGTCGTTTTTTCGTAGCCGTAGAGGCGAAAGTGCGCAGTCGCGGCGGAAATGATCTGATCCCGCACTTCGTGGTCGACGGGGCCTCGGGCAGAACCCGGAATGGTGGTTGCTTTAATCATGCCCGATAGCTTACCCCTAGTTATAGATTTGCACAAATAGTGACCATATCGTGATATAGTCACTAAAAATGTTTTCTCTTTCTCTGACGTGGAAGGTCACATGTTACTCAAACGTACCCTCTTTATATGCGCTGTCGCCGGTGTTTCTGCAGGTTGTGCTGTCGGACCAGATTACACTCGGCCAGAAACGCAGCTGCCAGAACGATACCTGGGCCAAGCGGCAGTTGAGCAAAGGTATGCCAATGCCGGCGCCGATTTTTCCACGTGGTGGGAGGGTTTCGGTGATCCCCAGCTCAACCGCCTGGTCACGCTCGCATTGACGCAAAATCTGGATCTGGCGCAGGCATCTGCGCGCGTGGCCCAGACGCGGGCAGGACTCGGGGCAGCTAATGCCGCACTCCTCCCCTCTGGCGCCGTCAATGCTCAGGCGGCACGCGCCTACTCGTCGGTAGAAACTCCGCTGGGGCAGGTTCTCAACGCGCAGCCGAATTTTGATCGTTACGGAAACGCTTACGAGGCCAGCCTCGGCATCGGCTGGGAGCTCGATATATTTGGTGGCTTGCGTCGCGAACGGGAAGCCGCTCTTGCCGAATATCAGGCTTCGGCAGCCGGAGTGGCAGCAACCCGCTTGACGGTAGCGGCGCAGACTGCCGACATTTACATGAGCATACGCGGACTGCAAACCCGCCTGGATATCGCACGCAGCCAGGTCAGGACGCAACAAGAACTATTGGCGACGATTAATCTGCTGTATGGGAAGGGCCTGGCGGCCGAACTTCAAGTGCGACAGGTCGAGGGCGCGCTGGCCCAAGTGAAGGCTGCGGTACCGGCGCTCGAAGCAGGATTGGAGGCCGCCATGAATGCAATGGACGTGATGTTGGGCACGCCGCCGGGCACGCATAGAGAAGAGCTGGCAACGGTGCGCCCTCTTCCGTCGGCTCCGCAGATTGCGCCCGCAGGATCCCCCGGCGATCTGCTTCGTCGCCGTCCTGATCTGATCGTGGCGGAACGCCGCCTCGCTGCGTCGAACGCACGTATCGGCATGGCGGTCTCCGAATATTATCCGAAGCTGTCCTTGAGTGGACTGATTGGCAGCGCGACATCGCTCTCCAGCGGCCATCTTTTCACCAGTGGCGCCAGCCAGAGCGCCGCAGTGCTGGGATTGCGCTGGCGGCTGTTCGACTTCGGTCGCATCAATGCACAGATTGCTCTGGCCAAGGGTCAGGAAGCCGAGGCCTTGGCGGCTTACCGGCTCGCCGCTTTGCGTGCTACCGAAGACGTCGAAAACGCGATGTCAAACCTGGTCAAGCGCGAAGATCAGGCTGGAGTACTGGAACACGGTGTCGACTCGCTCAGGCTGGCGAGAAAATCCTCGTTTGCCGCTTACCAGAAAGGCGTCGTCAGCCTGATCGAAGTTCTTCAGGCTGACGACAAGCTGCTACAGGCCTCTGACATGCGGACACAGGCCCAAACCGAATCCACGCGCGCGGCGGTGGCGCTTTTCAAGGCGCTCGGTGGCGGCGGGCAAGCTCAAGAAGCCACCGCTGTTGCAAGACGATAGAGCGAGGCGCGACGAGATCACCGTACGAGACTGTTGTTGCCCCAGGTCTGCAGGCCGTTCAAGCAATGGCCTGATAGCGCCTGAATTGCGAGTTCAGGCGTTCTGCTCCGCACGCAGCATGGATGTGCGACGCAAATCGATGTTGGCCATTTTCTACAACATATTGCACAATATATTGTATGATCGGGTCTCACCGAGGAGTAACGTTAAAATGCGCTATCACTTATATCTGCTTCAGACGCTATCGGCGCTGTCCATAGTGTGCACATCGGGTGCTTTTGCCGAGGAACCGGGCATCTCACGAGATGAAAAGGGGGCGATCATCGCCTCCCTCAATAGCACCTTGAATGCAAACTACCC
>JBBKVU010000353.1:0-5048 GCA_037968595.1 Comamonas sp. | reverse complement strand
GGCGCGCTTCACGCCCGCGGCCCCCCCCGCCCCCATAGGCGCGGGCGCGCAGGACCGCATCAGCGTCTTCCTGCAGCTGTCCGCCCTGCTGGCCGCCGCGCCCGAACGCTATGCCGCGGGCAGTGAAATCACGTTCACCACCGTGGGCAGCAACGATGCCGAACGCTGGACCTTCCGCGTGCACGAGACCGAGACGCTGGAGCTGCCGCTGGGGGCGCTGCCCGCGCTGCGGCTCGAGCGCCTGCCGCGCCATGCGGGCGACCAGCAGGCAACGCTGTGGCTTGCGCCTTCGCTGGGCTATCTGCCGGCGCGCATACGGCTGACCCAGGCCAACGGCGACTTCGCCGATCTGCGCCTGCAGGCGCATGCCGCGCCCTGACGCCAGCCGAAATGCCGCAGCCCGCACGGGGATCGAATCCGTGGAATACTGGGGCCAGGGCCTTTTGCCGGCGACCCCGCCGGCGGCTCTTGAAGTCTGCTGCTTTGCAGCCATATGACTGTCAACGGCAAGACTTTGCAACAGGGGGGGATCACCATGCAAACGCTATACGACTCTGACACTTTTGCGGTGCTCCATATCCGGCCCGACCTGCCGGCCATGGCCGAGGGCGAATCCGCCCCCGCGCAAGAGCTCCACCACGCACAGATGCAGATGCCACGCCACGGTTTTGAAATCGTCGACAAGCGTTCCGGCAAAGAGGTCTACCTCGACGGCTCCTGGGCCGAAATGTTCCAGAAGATCATTCTGGGCTGGCAACAGCAGACGCCCACACAGGAAGAAGTGGAAAGCACGCTGGACAGCTACGCCGGGCTGGCACAGAACCCGGTGCTGGTGCACTAATAAGCACCCCCTGAGCCGCTTACGCCCTAGGCGGGTCCCGGCTTCCCCCTCTCATCCTTCGGTGGAGGGGGGCGCCCGGCTAGGGGCGCCCGGCAAGGGACGGCACCGTCGCTGCGGGGCGGCCCTTGCTCGGTGCCCCCTTGCTGGGGCACGCCAGTCACACGAAGTAGTACTCTGTGCCTCAAATCCAGTGAAATGGGGGCCGCTGGGTACGCTTCGCCTTCTCAGTCAAGGACATGTTTGTAAAGCCGGCGGTACAGCGGCTCGACCACCAGCAGCACCGCCATCAACCGGCAGACCTGCAGCGCGGTGACCACGGGAACCCCGAGCTGCAGCACCTTGGCGGTGATTGCCATTTCGGCGATGCCGCCGGGCGCCGTGGCCAGCACCATGGTCACCCAGGGCAGGCCCGTGGCCCAGGCCATTGCCCCCGCAAACAGCGCGCACAAGGCCATCAGCGCCAGGCTGCCCAGCGCCACCGTTCCCAGCCAGCGCGGCGCGGTGCGCAGAAAATCGCGCCGAAAGCGCACGCCCAGGCTCACGCCAATCAGCAATTGCGCGGCATTCATCATCCACTGCGGCACGGCCGACAGATCAAGCCCCAGCATCGCCAGTCCCATCGAGGCCAGCAGCGCGCCGAGAAACCAGGGGTTGGCGCGGTCCAGGCGCAGCATCAGCCATGCGCCCAGGCCCGTGCACAGCGCCAGCAGCGCCAGTCCGGGCAAATGCACCACGCGCACCGATGCCCATTCGCCCGAGCCGTGCAGGCCGCTCCACTGCAGCGCAAATGGAATCAGCACCGTGACGATCACCAGCCGCAGGCTGTGGCTGGACGCAACCAGCTCGGTGCGTGCATTCTCGCGCTCGGACAGCAGCGTCATTTCGGACGCCGCGCCTATCGAGCCGGCGAAATAGCAGGTGGCGCGCAGCTGCTGCGCCGGCACGTCGGGCATGCGCGGTGCGTGCACGCGGTACAGCCAGGCGCCAAACAGCCAGCCCAGCCACAGCGCCCAGACAATGCCCAGCACGATCACCCACCACATGCTGGCCACCAGCGCGGTGACGGCCGGCGTGAAATAAAGCCCCAGCGCCGCGCCTATGGTCCACTGCGCGACATTGCGCGCCCGGCCCCAACTGGCGGTCGGCGCGCCTCCCATCGAGGCCAGCGAGGTCGCGATCAGCGGGCCCAGCATCCAGGGCAGGGGAATTTTCCACCAGACACACAATTGGGCCGCGGCCCAGGCGCCCAATGCGGTCAGCAGCACGCGCAGCGGAAAACTCACGCGCATGGAATGGCCACCAGCGGTCCTTGACTGCTCTGGCGCAGCAGCGCCTCGAACGCATCGGCCGGCAGCGGCCGGCTGCACAGATAGCCCTGGAACTGGTCGCAGCCGCGCTCACGCAGGAAGTCAAGCTGCTCGGCGGTTTCCACGCCTTCGGCCAGCACCTTGAGGCCCATGCTGTGGCCCATGGCAATCACCGCCGCGCTGATCGCCATGTCGTCGCCGCTTTGCGGAATGTCGCGGATAAAACCCTGATCGATCTTCAGCACATCGATGGGAAAGCGCTTGAGGTGGGCCAGCGAGGAATAGCCGGTGCCGAAGTCGTCGATGGCCAGGCGCAGGCCCAGGGCGCTGAGCTTGCGCAGCACCTGCAAGGCCTCTTCGGGCTGCTGGGCCAGCGCGCTTTCGGTGATTTCCAGTTCCAGCTGCGCGGCCGGAAAGCCGGCCTCGGCCAGCGCGGCCTGGGTGCTGCCGACGATGTCGGTGAGCATGAACTGGTGCAGCGACACATTCACCGCCAGCGTGATATCGGGCAGATCGAGCGCGCGCCAGCGCTGGCCCTGGGCACAGGCTTCGCGTATCACCCATTCGCCCACGGGGCCGATCACGCCCGAGCTTTCGGCCACGGGAATGAAGCGCGCGGGAGAGATCATGCCCTCGACCGGATCGAACCAGCGCAGCAATGCCTCGGCGCCAATCAGCTGCCCGGTCGCGATCTCGATCTGCGGCTGGTAGTAGAGGCGCAGATGGCCTTCGGCCAGCGCCTGGCGCAGCCGCGCCTCGAGCTCCAGGCGCTCGCGCGCGGCCTGGGTCATGTCTTCCTGGAAAAAGCACCAGGCATCGACACCGCTGTGCTGCTTGGCGACATGCACCGCCGAGTGCGCGCCCTGCAGCAGGCTTTCCGCCGTGGCCGCATGCTGGGGATAGACGCACATGCCCACGCTCACGCGCGTGATCACTTCCATGCCGTCCGGCGTATGCCAGGGCTGGGCAGCGGCGGCAATCAGCCGCTGGGCCAGCTGCGCGGCGTCGATCTCGCTGCCCAGGTCAAGCGCGGCCACGGCAATCTCGTCGCCGGCCATGCGCCCTATCAGGTCGCCGGGGCGCAGCACGGCCTGCACGCGCGAGGCGACATGGCACAGCACCTGGTCGCCAACGGCGTGGCCATAGCTGTCATTGAAATCGCGCAGCCGGTTGATGTTGATCAGCATCACCGCCAGCTGGCTGGACTTGGCGGCGGCGGTCTCCAGCGCGTTTTCCAGCCGGTTGCCGAACCAGGCGCGGTTGTCCAGCCCGGTCAGCGGGTCCTTGCGCGCCAGGAATTCAAGGCGTTTCTGCTGGGCCTTCTCGGCGGAAATGTCGGTAAACATGCAGACGTAATGCGTCACGCGATTGGCGCTGTCGTACACCGCGCTCAGCGACATGCGCTCGGGAAACACTTCGCCGTTCTTGCGCCGGTTCCAGATCTCGCCCTGCCAGTGACCGGTGCTGCGCATGCTGTCCCACATGGCTTCGTAGAACGCCGCGCCGTGACGGCCCGACTTGAACATGCGCGGCGTCTGGCCCAGCATTTCCTTTTCGGTGTAGCCCAGAAGGCGCGTGAAGGCCGCGTTCACCGACAGGATCTTGCTGTTCGCATCGGTGACGATCACGCCTTCAATGGTGTTGTCGACCACCGTCGCCGCCAGGCGCTGGCGCTCCTCCTGCTGGCGCAGCAGCGCGGCGCGGCGCAGCACCTCGGCGCGGCGCACGGCTTCGGAGCGCAGCAGACGGCGCAGCAGCCAGCCGGCCATCACCGCGTTGAGAAAGATGGACACATAGCCCTGCCAGTCCTTCCAGCGCGCAATCTGCGCCGCATCCTGGGTCCACTGCGCCAGCAGCCGCTCGATGCCCGCCAGCCACAGCAGCGCGGTCAGCGTATAGAGCGCCAGAATCCAGTATGGCCAGGTGGGTTGGGCTGCGCCTTCTTTATGCATGTATTTCCTCAATCCACAATCGACGGCCCTTGCTGCGACAATCGCAGGGCTATGACCCAAGCCTACATTCTTACCCTATCCTGCCCCGACCGCCGCGGGCTGGTGCACGCTGTTTCCGGCTTCCTGCTCGAACAGGGCGCCAACATCGAAGAAGCCGCGCAATTCAACGACGGCGCCACCGGCCTGTTCTTCATGCGCGTGCAGTTCGTTTGCACCGACACCGACGCGGCCACGCTCAAGTCGGCGCTGGGCGAACTCGCGGCGCGCTTCGAAATGCGCTGGAGCCTGCACTCCCAGTCCGAGAACATGAAGACCGTGCTGCTGGTCAGCAAGGAAGGCCACTGCCTCAACGATCTGCTGTTCCGCTGGAAGTCGGGTCTGCTGCCCATCGACATCCGCGCCATCATCAGCAACCACCGCGACTTCTATCAACTCGCGGCCAGCTACAACGTGCCTTTCCACCATATTCCCGTCACGGCGGCGACCAAGGCCCAGGCCGAAGCGCGCCAGTTCGAGATTATCGAGGCAGAAGGTGCCGAACTGGTGGTGCTGGCGCGCTATATGCAGGTGCTGTCGAACGACCTGTGCACCAAGCTCTCGGGCCGGGCAATCAACATCCACCACAGCTTCCTGCCCAGCTTCAAGGGCGCCAAGCCCTACTACCAGGCGCATGACCGCGGCGTGAAGCTGATCGGCGCCACGGCCCACTACGTCACCGCGGATCTGGACGAAGGCCCGATCATCGAGCAGGACGTGGCGCGCGCCGACCACACCGACACCGTCGAAGATCTCACGGCCCGCGGCCGCGACACCGAAAGCCAGGTGCTGGCGCGTGCCGTCAAGTGGCACAGCGAACGCCGCGTGATCCTCAACGGCCACAAGACCGTCGTCTTCCGCTGAGCGCGGACATGCCGCTGCCCGCGCCCGCGCCCACCGCCAGCCCGGCTG
>JBBKVU010000352.1:0-5269 GCA_037968595.1 Comamonas sp. | reverse complement strand
CAGTGGGGCCTGGTGCCGCATTGGGTCAAGACCGCATCCGACGCGCGCCTGCGCGCCATCAAGCTGCTGCACGCGCGCAATGAAACCGCGTCCACGGCCCAGGCCTTTCGCGATGCCTGGCTCAACAACCAGCGCTGCATCATCCCCATCATGGCGTTCTTCGAGGACGACCACCGCAGCGGCAAGCCGGTGTCCACGCGCATCTCGCGCATCGACGGCCAGCCCATGGGGCTGGCAGGCTTGTGGGCGCACTGGAAGGGCCCCGAAGGCGAGGAGATCCTGAGCTTTGCGGCGCTCAACATCAACGCCAACACCCATGGCCTGCTGCACCGCTACCAGCCTCCGGGCAACGAGCGGCGCATGCCGGCCATCCTGAGCGAAGGCGCCTACGACGCCTGGCTCAGCGTGCGCCAGGACAAGGCGCGCGAGTTCATGCGCCAGTACGCGGCCAACTGGCTCACGGCCAATCCCGTGGAAAACAAGAAGGACAAGATTCCCAAGGACTGGCGCGTCGCGCAGTAATTGCCAGGCGCCGCGCGCTCAGGCGAACGTCTCCTCGCTCTCGGGCGCGCCGTGCTGCGGCTGCAGCGCTTCTGCCGCCTGGCGCTGGTTTGCGGCGCAGGTTTGCAGCAGCTGCATCAGCGCCGCGATGTCCAGGCATTGAACCAGCAGCCCCGTGCCGTCGGCCTGCTGCGCCTGGATGATTTCGCCCACGATGGCCGGAGCGCTGCCGTGCAGCCGGGGCGCGGGCGCAAAGCGCCGTGCCGCGAAATGCTGCACTCCCAGCAGGTCGCTGACCAGCAGGCCTATGCGCCGCCCGCCTTGCTCGATCACGATCACCTGGCTTTGGGCGGTGATGACCGAGGGCGTGCCGCGCAGCACATGGCCCAGATCGAAGACCCAGGCGTAGCCCGTGACCTGGCCTTGGGCCCGGCGCGCCAGCGTGCCCAGACAATAGGGCAGGCGGCCCGCGGAAACCGCGGTGATTGCGCTGGCCGGCAGCGCCTCGAGCACGCAGGCGGCATGCACGGCAAACGGCCGGGCATCGATGAAGAACGTCGCCATTTCACGGCCCGCGCCAGTGACCAGCTCCCGGGCCTGGTCCTTGATGCTGCCGGCGCTGTCGCCGATCATGTGCGTGGTGCGCCGCTGCACCGCGGCTTCGGCATCGGCCAGCACCGGGCCAAACGAGGTGAATGACAGCGCGAGCACGGCATGCGGCGCATCGCTGTTGGCGCGGAACTCGCGGTAGCCGTGGGTCACCGAGCAGCCGACAATGCAGTAATGACCCGCATGCACCATGGCGCGCGATTCGCTTTGTCCCGGGGCGAGCTGCAGCATGCGCGCCGGCAGCGCCAGGCGGCTGCCGACGGCAATGTGCAGGCTGTCGCCCTCGGCCTGGACGCTGCTGCTGGCCAGCACCAGGCCCGTGCGATCGACAAACACCGTGCAGTTGCGCTGGCCCTCTTGCTGGGCGCCGGTCAGCATGGCCCTCAGCTCCTCGGCCGAGTTGAAGACAATGCCTATGCCACCCACGGTCTGCGCGCCGTCGGGCGCGCGAATCGCCGCATGGAATACATAGGTCGGGGCATCGTCGCTGAGGGCGCTGGCCTGCCAGGGACTCACGTGGTAGGCCTGGGCGCCGCGCAGCGCCAGCACCGCAGCCAGTGCCTGGGCGTCAATGCGCTGCCCTATGGCGCTGGCGCCATTGGCCAGGCGCTCATGGCTGGCGGCGATGATGCGTCCGCTGGTGTCATACACCACCAGGCGTGAATAGACGGTGTACAGGCCGTTGATCTGGCCAAGAATGGCATTGGCGCGCAGTACATCGGCCTCGCCCGCAATGCCCAGTTTCACATCTGCCAGCAGGTTGCGCAGCTCGGGCGTCAGCGCCCACCAGCGGCAGTCGTTGGCGCGTTCGTACAGGTTGCGGTCCAGCAGGTCGACCAGCAACTGGCTGAGAAACTCGCTGTCGCGCAGCGCCGCGCTGAGCACCGTGTTGTAGAGGTCGCGTATCGAGTGGCTGAACACCTCATTGGTGCGCGCTCCGGTCTCGCCGATCTGCTCGAGCACCGCGGCCAGGCGCTGCGCGCCTTCGCGCTGACCGCCCGTCATCACCTGGCCGTTCCAGACCACGCGGCGTATGGTGTCGGCCGCGGTCACGATGTCGTGCAGCGGCGGGCAGAACTGGCGCGCATGGCCCAGCAGGCCCTGGATGATGGCCGGCGGCAGGCTGTCGACGCTGCTGCGCGCGCGCGACTGAAATGCCATATCGACCGGCACCATGACCTGGCCTTTCCAGCCCGGCGGGCCGGGGTAGCCCTGGTAGCCCGCGGCGGCGCTGGTCTGCACCAGATAGGTGCGGCCGGAATGGGTCCACAGGCATGGGGCACCGGAAAGGTTAGCCGGTACCTTGACGCCCACCTGCAGCCACAGCGGATCGCTGCTGGCGAGCACCTGCTGGCTGGCGTCCACCAGCAGCGCGAGGCTGCGGCCTTCCTGCGCGCCGCGGGCGCGAAAGATGCCCTGCAGTTCGTCATCGAACGCAAAGCTCAGGCACAGTACTCCCACCACCTCGCCCGTCGCCGGATGCAGCAGGCGCTGCGAATAGATCAGCGCATGGCGCTTGCCGGGCCGCAGGTCGCTGGCGCGGAAGGTTTCCACATGGCGCGGGCTGCGCAGCGTCTGCTCGATCAGTGCATCCTGGCTTTGCTCCAGCGGCACGGCGTCGTCTATGCTTGCCAGCACCCGGCCCTGGGTGTCGAGCACCAGGATGTCGTCATAGACCGTGTACTTGCTGCGGTACTGGCGCAGCCGTGTGCGCACCGCTTGCGCGTCGTCGTCCAGGCCTGCGGCCAGCCGGCACAGCACGGCGTCGGTGGCCAGAAAGCCGACGTCGGCGGTGCGCTCGTACAGGTTGCGCACCAGGATGTCGATCACATGCCGTGCCTGGGTGCCGATCTCGCGCATGACTTCTCCCAGCGACTCTGCCACCAGCGACTGCACCAGATCGGCTTCGAGCCGCTGGAAACCTTCGCGCGTGGCGGCCATCATCGGCAGGATGCTGTGCGCCTCCTCGGGGCAGTTCATCTTGGCCGATGACTCGATCAAGCGCCACATCAGCCGCAGCTCGCGCAGCGAGTCCTCGCAGCGCGACACCTTGCGCATGAAGGGAATGAAACTGTCCGTATCGACTTCGTGACCAACTTCGTCTGTGCTTGCCATGGCGCTCCTCTGCTCGGTTGTCGTGCTTATGTCCGCATGCGCCGTTGCATGGGGAATTTGTGACAAGATGCAAGCAAGAGATGGGCCAGCGGCAGGACTTTCGCCGCTTTGCGCGCCACTAATTCAAGTCGATGCAATGCATGCCGAAACTTCCACGGGCGCGGTCGGCGTAATAGTGCTGCAGCGTTTCCTTGACGGTGCGAAACGCCAGCTCTTCCCAGGGAATGTCCTGTTCCGCGAACAGCTGCACTTCCATGGTCTCGGGCCCGGGGTAGCACTGCTCGGCGCGCAGCCGCGCGCGGTAGAACAGGTGCACCTGGCCTACGCGCGGAACGCTGATCAGGCTGTAGAGCGGGCCCATTTCAATGTCGGCACCGGCTTCCTCGTCGGTTTCGCGCTCTGCGCCCTGGGCCGTGGTCTCGCCCAGCTCCATGAAACCCGCGGGCAGGGTCCACAGGCCGCGGCGCGGCTCGATGTTGCGCTTGCACAGCAGCACGCGGCCGTCGTCCATCACCGGGATGGTGCCCACGACGTTCAACGGGTTCTCGTAATGGATGGTGTGGCAGTGGGGGCAGACGGCTCGCTCCCGGGTGTCGCCGTCGTCGGGAATGCGGTAGACCACGGCGGTGCCGCAGTTGCGGCAGAACTGGATGGGGCTGCGAAAAATCATTGCCTGAATATAAGCAATAAATCAGCCGCCCGTTGGCCCCGGGGGCGAGCAAGGCCGATGAAATCGGGGCCAGGGCAGCCCCACGCCGCGCGGCGCGGGGCGTCAGGACATCAGACGATGCGCACCGACAGCGGCGTCAGGCCTTCGAGCGTGCCTTCCAGCAGGTCGCCACGCACCACGGCGCCCACGCCTTCTGGGGTGCCGGTCATGATCAGGTCGCCGGGTTGCAGCTCCCAGGCAGCCGACAGATGCTCAATGGTTTCGGCGATGTTCCAGATCAGCTGCGCGACGGTGCTGCGCTGGCGATCGGTGCCGTTGACCTGCAGCGCAATTGCCGCTTTTTCCACGTCGCCGGCCTGGGCCGCGGGCGTGATCGGGCCCACGGGCGCCGAGTGCTCGAAGCCCTTGCCTATGCACCAGGGGCGGCCCTGCTTCTTCATCTCGTTTTGCAGGTCGCGGCGCGTCATGTCCAGACCCAGGGCGTAGCCGTAGATGTACTCGGCGGCATCGGCGGCGCGGATGTTCTTGCCGGCCTTGCCTATGGCCACGACCAGCTCGATCTCGTGGTGCAGATTGCTGGTCAGCGTGGGGTAGGGCATTTCACCCGTGGTCCCGGCCTCGACGGCCAGCAGTGCATCGGCGGGCTTGAGAAAGAAGAACGGCGGCTCGCGGCCGGTAAAGCCCATTTCCTTGGCGTGCTCTTCGTAGTTGCGGCCTACGCAATAGATGCGGTGCACGGGGAAACGTTCGGTGCGGCCCACCACGGGCAGGCTGGCGACGTCCGCGGGTGTGAATACATAGCGCATGGGAATCTTTCACGAAAGAAGGTAAATGCCAAGCCGCGTTCAGCGCGGGCCTGAGCGCAGCAGTGTGCCATGCGCACGACCCGGATTCTTATATAAGACTGGATTTTTCCGCACAGGACTCAGCGCTTGCGCCATGGGCAAGCGCTGCCGCTGGCGGTATGCTGGCGGCATGAAGCTGCAGTCCTATTTCCGCTCCTCTGCCGCCTACCGCGTGCGCATCGCGCTGCACCTCAAGGGCCTGTCGTTTGATTATGTGCCGGTGCATCTGCTGCGCGGCGACCACCGCGCCGCCGAGTACGCCGACCGCGTGGGCGATGCGCTGGTGCCGGCGCTGGAACTCGACGCCGGCCAGTTGCTGACCCAATCGATGGCCATCATCGAATACCTCGAAGAAACCCAGCCCGCGGTGGCCTTGCTGCCCGCCGACCCGCTGGGCCGCGCCCATGTGCGCGCGCTGGCGCAGATGGTGGCCTGCGAGATCCACCCGCTCAACAACCTGCGCGTGCTCAAGTATCTGGTGCGCACGCTGGAAGTCTCCGAAGAGGAAAAGACCGCGTGGTATCGCCAC
>JBBKVU010000351.1:0-17912 GCA_037968595.1 Comamonas sp. | reverse complement strand
CGTGGAGGACGTGGCTCCATCGGACGGGCTTCGTTGACAACCAGACCGCGGCCGCCATATTGTTGGCCGTTCATCGCGCTGATAGCTGCTTGCGCTTCCGCTTCGCTGCCCATTTCGACGAAACCGAAACCTTTTGAACGGCCGGTGTCACGTTCCATCATGACCTTGGCGCTGTTGACATTGCCGAATTCGCTGAAAGCTTGCTCGAGATCGCCGTCACGGAAAGAGTACGGCAGGTTGCCGACGTAAAGTTTGTTGCCCATGGAGGACTCCTGAAAAAACACTTGAAAACGCGATGGAGCCCTATGCAGTCAACTACCTGACAACTTTAGAGACCGAAACGCACCTGCCTACTACTCATTGCTTTGCGGAAAGGCTTGGACATTATGAGTCATATATACCCATGCATCTTGCTCTGGATTGAAATTTCGGTGCGGCTACAACACTTTTTGGGTCGGTATTTACCCGGAACAGCGCAAGAATCTGGCGTTCTGACTAGAATCGCCGCTTGTCTTTGGGGAGTAGCCCGTTCGGTGTGCAAGGCACCGAAGGCATGCATCAACAAACTTGGGTTCTCACAACCTATGGTGCATGCGGTTCATGGAATCCGTCACGCGGATTGCAGACTGGGCGAGACCATTGGCTGGGTGCCGATCCACATGGCCGGAGTCGGTGCGCAGTCAATGCGTTCGCGTCGTCCGGCCTGTTCATTAGAAACATCCCCATGGAAGCCTTTTTCGTCTCCACCGCTATTGTTGCCATCGCTGAAATGGGCGACAAGACGCAGCTGCTAGCGCTGGTTCTCGCCGCCCGTTTTCGCAAGCCCTGGCCCATCGTGCTGGGCATTCTGGTCGCCACCCTGGCCAACCATGCGCTGGCCGGCGCCGTCGGTGCCTGGGTGACGACCTTCATGGGCCCGCAGGTGCTGCGCTGGGTGCTGGGCGCTTGCTTCCTTGCCATGGCGATCTGGATGCTGATTCCCGACAAGCTCGACGAGGACGAGACCGCCAGCGTTTCGCGCTGGGGGGTGTTCGGCACCACGCTGGTGGCATTTTTCCTGGCCGAAATGGGCGACAAGACGCAGATTGCCACGGTGGTGCTTGCCGCCAAGTACAACGCCTACCTGTGGGTAGTGGCCGGAACGACGCTGGGCATGATGCTGGCCAACGCCCCCGTGGTCTGGCTGGGCGAGCGCATCACCCGCCTGGTGCCGCTGCGCATCGTGCACATGGTGTCTGCGGCAATTTTCCTGGTGCTGGGCGCGCTGGCGTTGTGGGCCCCGGGCGTTGACGTTTTGGCATAATGGTTCTTTCACGCGCCGATTTGCCAATGCTTGCGGGCGCTTTATAAATCCAGCTAAAGACCCGTCCGACGACATCTCGACCCGGCCTCGTTTTTAGCGATGCCGGGTTTTTTCATGTCCTTCATCGCCTCTCCTTCGTCCATGCATTTCGAGGATGCCCTGCCCCTGCAGGGCGGCGCCTCGATCCACCACTACGACCTCGCCTACGAAACCTACGGCGAGCTCAACGCCGAGCGTTCGAACGCGGTGCTGGTGTGCCATGCCCTCAATGCCTCGCACCACGTGGCCGGCGTCTATGCCGACCAGCCCAAGAGCGAGGGCTGGTGGGACAACATGATCGGCCCGGGCAAGCCGGTCGACACCAACCGCTTCTTCGTGATTGGCGTCAACAATCTCGGCTCCTGCTTCGGCTCGACGGGCCCGATGCACGAGAACCCGGACACGGGCCGCGTCTACGGCGCCGATTTCCCCGTGGTCACGGTCGAGGACTGGGTGGACGCCCAGGCGCGGCTGCTTGACCGGCTGGGCATCCAGCGGCTCGCGGCCGTGCTGGGCGGCAGCCTGGGCGGCATGCAGGCGCTGTGCTGGTCGCTGCGCTACCCCGAGCGCCTGGCGCACGCGGTGGTCGTGGCCAGCGCGCCCAACCTCAACGCCGAGAACATCGCTTTCAACGAGGTCGCGCGCCGCGCCATCGTCACCGACCCCGACTTCCACGGCGGCAACTTCTACGACCATGGCGTGGTGCCGCGCCGCGGCCTGCGCATCGCGCGCATGATCGGTCACATCACCTATCTCAGCGACGACGTGATGAACCAGAAGTTCGGCCGCCAGCTGCGCGACGGCCTGGAGCTCAAGTACAGCACCCAGGACATCGAGTTCGAGATCGAAAGCTATCTGCGCTACCAGGGCGACAAGTTCAGCGACTATTTCGACGCCAACACCTATCTGCTGATCACCCGCGCGCTCGACTATTTCGATCCGGCACGCGCCCACGCCGGCAACCTGACCCGGGCGCTGGCGGCCAGCCAGGCCAAGTACCTGCTGGTGAGCTTCTCGACCGACTGGCGCTTCGCGCCCGCGCGCAGCCGCGAAATCGTCAAGTCGCTGCTCGAGAACCAGCGCCGCGTGAGCTACGCCGAAATCGACGCTCCCCATGGTCACGATGCCTTCCTGCTCGATGACCCTCGCTACCTGGGCGTCATGCGCTCTTATTTTGAAAGCATCGCAAAGGAGATCGCATGACCGAGAAATCCACCATGGAGGCGATTGCCCGCCTCGTGCCCGAAGGCGCGCGCGTGCTGGACCTGGGCTGCGGCGACGGCGGACTGCTGTCTTACCTGCAGCGCGAGCGCGGCTGCAGCGGCTATGGCGTGGAGCTTGATGACGCCAACGTGCTGGCCTGCGTGCGCCGCGGCGTCGACGTGCTGCAGCTCAACCTCGAGGACGGTCTGGCGATGTTCGGCGACAACAGCTTTGATGTGGTGCTGCAGATCGACACGCTGCAACACCTGCGCAATGCCGAGATCATGCTGCGCGAGACCGCGCGCATAGGCCGTCTGGGCATCGTTGCCTTTCCCAATTTTGCGCACTGGCCCAACCGCCTGTCGGTGCTGCGCGGGCGCATGCCGGTCACGCGCCGCCTGCCCTACCAGTGGTATGACACGCCCAACATCCGCGTCGGCACGTTCAAGGACTTCGAGGTGCTGGCGCACAAGAACCGGCTGCAGGTGCGCGACGCCTTCGGCCTGCAGGGCGGCGAGACCGTGCGCTTTCTGCCCAATCTGCGCGCCGGCACGGCCGTGTTCTGCCTGGAACACAGTTAACCGCTAGCATGGGCACTGGCGGCAGGTGCAGGCATGGTGTCGGCGCGCGCTGACGAAAGGTGAACCATGGATTTGCTGCGGTCGTGCAAGAAAACGGTGCTGGCCAGCGCGCTGGCGTGGATGGCAATGGGTGGGGCCAGCCAGGCCCAGGCCGCGCCGCCGTCTCCCGCAGCCTGGCCGCCCCAGCCCGCGCTGATTGCCCACCGCGGCGCATCGGCGCTGCGGCCCGAGCACACGCTGGCAGCCTATCAACAGGCCATTGACGACGGCGCCGACCTGATAGAGGCGGATCTGGTGATCACGCGCGACGGCGTGCTGGTGTCGCGCCACGAGAACGCCATTGCGATTCTCAAGGCCGATGGCGGGCTGCAGGAAGCGACCACCGATGTCGCCGATCGCCCCGAGTTCGCGGCGCGCCGCACGACCAAGACCATAGACGGCAAGGCCGTCACCGGCTGGTTCGTCGAAGACTTCACCCTGGCGGAACTCAAGACGCTGCGCGCGCGCGAGCGCATCCCGCTGCTGCGCCCGGCCAGCGCCGCCTACGACGGCCGGTTCGAAGTGCCCACGCTGGAAGAAATGATCGCGCTGGCGCGCGAGCAAAGCGCACGCACGGGGCGCACCATAGGCCTGTACATAGAGACCAAGCACCCTAGCTATTTTCAATCCATAGGCCAGCCGCTGGAAAAGCCGCTGCTCGAGCTGCTGACGCGGCACGGGCTGAACCGCGCCGATGCGCCGGTGTTCATCCAGTCGTTCGAGGTCGACAACCTGCGCGCCCTGCATGCACAGACGCAGGTGCGCCTGGTGCAGCTGCTGACGCCCAACGGCAGCCCGTTCGACCAGGCGCGCGCGGGCGTGCCGCGCACCACCTACGCCAAGATGGCCACGCCCGCGGGCCTGGCCGAGATCGCGGCCTATGCCCAGGGCGTGGGCCCGAGCAAGACCATGGTGATTCCGATTGCCGACGGCGGCCATGGCCGGCCGACGTCGTTCGTGCAGGACGCGCATGCCGCGGGTCTGCTGGTCCATGTCTGGACGCTGCGCCCCGAAAACGCCTTCCTGCCGGCCCAGCTCAAGAGCGCTCCGGCCGGCAACGCCGCCCAGCGCGGCAATGCGCGCGCCGACATGGAAGCTTTCCTGCGCAGCGGCATCGACGGCGTGTTCACCGACGACCCGGCAATTGGCCGCGCCGCCATTGATGCAATGCGGGCCAAGCCTTGAGCCGCAGTCTGCAGGACAATAGAAGATCGCCGCGGCCCTCCGTGGCACCGACGAAGGAGCTTTAGCCATGAATGCACGCATCCCCGCCACCGCCCTCGATCCGGCTCTCGCACTGGAGCGCGTCAGCGCCCAGTGGGACAGCGACATCGTCGGGCAGCTGTCCGAATACATCCGGATTCCCGCGAAGTCGCCGATGTTCGCGCCCGACTGGGAGCAGCAGGGCTATCTCGACACCGTGCTGCGCAACGCGGCCACTTGGGTCGAGGCGCAGAAGGTCGCGGGCCTGACGCTGGAGATCGTGCGCCTGCCGGGCCGCACGCCGGTGCTGTTCTTCGAAGTCGCGGCAACCCAGGCGCAGTCGCAGGGCCAGGGCACGGTGCTGATGTACGGCCACCTCGACAAACAGCCTGAATTCGAAGGCTGGCGCAAGGACCTGGGCCCTTGGACGCCCAAGTACGAGGACGGCAAGCTCTACGGCCGCGGCGGCGCCGATGACGGCTATGCGGTCTACGCCAGCATTGCCGCGGTGCAGGAGCTCAAGCGCCAGAACGTGCCGCATCCGCGCATCTGCGGGCTGATTGAAACCTGCGAGGAAAGCGGCTCGCGCGACCTGCTGCCCTATGTGGACGCACTGCGCCCGCGCCTGGGCGAAGTCGCGCTGGTCATCTGCCTGGACAGCGGCGCCGGCAACTACGACCAGCTGTGGCTCACGACCAGCCTGCGCGGCATGGCCACGGGCACGCTCAAGGTCGAGATCCTGACCGAAGGCATCCACTCGGGCGATGCCTCGGGCGCCGTGCCTTCATCGTTTCGCATCATGCGCCAGGTGCTCGACCGCCTGGAAGACAGCGCCACCGGCCGGCTGCTGCCCGCAAGTTTCCACTGCGAGGTGCCCGCCGACCGCCTGGCCCAGGCCCGCGCCACGGCGGCCATCCTCGGCGAGGAAGTGACCAAGCGCTTTCCCTGGGCGCATTACGACTGCGGCGGCGCGACCACCTTCGCGTTGCCGACCACTTCCGATCCGGTCGAGTCGCTGCTCAAGCGCACCTGGGAGCCGACGCTGAGCGTGACCGGCGCCGAAGGTTTTCCCACGCTGCAGAACGCGGGCAATGTGCTGCGCCCGTATACGGCGTTCAAGCTGAGCCTGCGCCTGCCGCCGCTGGTCGATTCCGCGCGCTGCGTGCAGGAAATGAAGGCCTTGCTCGAAGACAACGCGCCCTACAAGGCCAAGGTCACCTGGGAAGGCCTGAGTTCGGCCAGCGGCTGGAATGCGCCGGCCATGGACCCCTGGTTCGAGCAGGCGCTGCAAAGCGCCAGCCAGGCGCATTTCGGCGCGGCCTGCGGCTATATCGGCCAGGGCGGCACGATTCCGCTGATGAACCTGCTGAGCCAGGGCTTCCCCAAGGCGCAGATGATGGTCTGCGGCGTGCTCGGCCCCAAGAGCAATGCGCATGGACCCAATGAGTTCCTGCATGTGCCCTATGCGAAGAAGATCACCGCGGCGGTGGCGCAGGTGATTGCGAGTCTGCCGGTGGCGGGCTAGTCAGCGGGGCTTGCAAACGCTGCGCTCAAACTCCACACCTCCGTTCGCCCTGAGCCTGTCGAAGGGCGCTTCAGGGCGCGGAGTACGCCTCGGATAAGAGCGTGCCCAATGCCTTGAGGACAGGCCGCTCACCCTTCGACGCGGCCGGCGAGGCAAGCTCACCACGGACGGGCAGACGTGCGCGAGGGCATCGAGGGCAAGGCTGGTTCTTCGACGGCTTCAGAAGAGCGCGAGAAACCGTTCGCACTGAGTCTGTCGAAGTGTGAACGCCCCAGCCTCAATCCATAGTCAACGTCGCCAGCGCCGCCAGCGGGGCGGTCTCGGCGCGCAGCACGCGTGCGCCCAGGGAGACGGGCGCAAAGCCGTTGGCGCGCGCCAGCGCTTCTTCCTGGGGGCTGAGGCCGCCTTCGGGGCCTGACAGAAAGACCACGGATTTCTGCGCGGGTGCATGCTCAGAAGCGGCCACGCGCAGCGGCTGCGTGCCTTCGCCCAGCGACAGCAGCAGACGTGCCTGCTGGTCTGCTGCGGGCGCGCTGGCAATCCAGCCCGCCAGATCGGTGGCCGGGTGAATCACCAGCACGCGGTTGCGCCCGCTTTGCTCGCTGGCGGCCACCGCCACGGCCTGCCAGTGGGCGCGTTTCTTGTCGCCGCGCTCGCCCTTGAGCTTGAGCACGCTGCGTTCGGCAAGCAGCGGCGTGATGCTGGTCGCGCCGAGTTCGGTGGCTTTTTCCACCAGCCAGTCCATGCGCTCGTTGGCCGTGATGCCGGCCAGCAGGTGCACTTCGCGCGCGGTCTCGCGTTCCACGGCGCGGTGCGCGCCGACCCGCACCTGCACGTCGCTGCGTCCCATGCGCAGCACCGTGGCCTCGAATTCACCGCCCGCAAAGCCTTCGCCGGCCTGGCCTTCAAACAGGGTGATGCTGTCGCCGGGCTGCATGCGCAGCACCTGCACATGGCGCGCGGCGCCCGCGGGCAGCTCAAGCGTGTCGCCGGTATGCAGCGGAATGGGGCAGTGGAAACGGGGCATGGGCGGGCAAAAATGAGGAAACGGGCGAAAAACAGGCAAGGAGCGCCTGTCTTTTGTGTGTGGAACGGCAATAGCAGCAAGCAAATGCTGCCATCGGCTTACATCCTGCCGTAGGCGTAGCCCTCGACGGCCTGGATGTTCTCAATCTCGTCAATCACCTTGAGCAGCGGCCCCAGCTGGCGATAGCGGTCGGCCGTGGCGCGGATGTAATGGATGAAGCGCGGCGTATCGGCCAGGTACTTGGGCTTGCCATCGCGCAGCGTCAGGCGCGCGAAGATGCCGGCCACCTTGAAGTGGCGCTGCAGCCCCATCCACTCGACGGCGCGGTAGAACTCGCCGAAGTCATCGCCCCAGCCGCTGGTGCTGGTCGCGCCCACGAGGCCGGCCTTGCGCGCCTTTTCCCAGTAGCGCACGCAGATGTCGATGATGAAATCCTCGTCCCAGCTGATGAAGGCATCGCGCAGCAGGCTGGCGAGGTCATAGGTGATGGGGCCATAGACCGCGTCCTGGAAGTCAAGAACGCCCAGCGGGCCACCGGCGCTTTGCGGCAGCATCAGGTTGCGCGTCATGAAGTCGCGGTGCACATAGACGCTGGGCACGGCGAGGTTGTGCGCGACGATGGCGTCAAAGGCCTTGGCCAGCGTTTCCTGCTGTTTGCCGACCAGGGTCACACCCTTGTGCCGGGCCAGATACCAGTCGGGAAACAGCGCGAGTTCGCGCCGCAGCAGGGCTTCGTCATACACCGGCAGCACGCCTGGACGCGAGGCCAGCTGCCAGGTCAGCAGCAGGTCGGTGGCCTGGCGGTACCAGGGCTCGGCGGCGCGCGGCGCGGCCGGGTCCAGGTGTTCGATCAGGGTCTGGCTGCCCAGATCGCTGAGCAGCATGAAGCCCTGGGCCTGGTCCCAGGCGAGAATGTCGGGCACCTTGAGACCTGCGTCCGCAAGCAGCGCCTGCACCTTGACGAAGGGCGCGCAGTCTTCCTTGTCGGGCGGCGCGTCCATCACGATCAGGCTGGCGCCGCCGGCGCAGTCGAGGCGCAGGTAACGGCGGAAGCTGGCATCGGCCGAGGCCGGGCGCAGACTCTCGGGCTGCAGCTGATGCAAACTGACAAGGGGCGCGAGCCAGGCCGCAAAAGCGGCTTGGCGTTCGGCACTGGGCCATTCAACGCTGGCAATGGGGGAGATGGGATGGCTCATGGATAATCGGATTCTACAAACTCGCCTGCTTGCCCGCGTGCAAGCATTGGCCCCGGCCTCTCGGCTTTCCACCTTTTCGCCCACCGTGCCTTCTCGCCAGCAATCCTTCGCCATGCCCACGTCCTGTCCGCTGCCCCGGCGGCAGATGCCGTCCGGCCTGCCGGCCGTTCGCCCCCTGGTGTGGTGGATGGCCCTGGCCTGGGCCGGTCTGCCGGCACTGGCCCAGACGCAGACAGAACCCGAGCCGGCCCTGCCGGCGCCGGTGCTGCGCGCCACGCCCATGCTGCAGGAAAAGATTCCAGAACCCGCGCGGCCGCTGCAGCCGGTGTATGTGCGCGGAGACTCGATTGCCGGCCAGGCCGATGTGCGCGCCGTGATCGAGGGCCATGCCGAACTGCGCCGCAGCGACACCATTGTCCGTGCCAACCGCATGGAATACACCGTGGCCGACGACAGGCTGCAGGCCGAAGGCCAGGTGCACATCAACCGCGCGGGCAATGTGTTTGACGGCAACCGACTCGACCTCGAGGTCGAGGCCTTCCGCGGCAACTTCACGGATGCGAACTACCGTTTCCTGGCCACGCAGGCCCACGGTGATGCCTCCGAAGTCGAGTTCCTGGACCGCGAGCGCTCCATCGTGCGCAACGCCACCTACACCACCTGCCAGCGCGACAACGAAGCCAGCTGGGAGCCAGACTGGGTGCTCAAGGCCGATTCCATCCATCTGGACCAGGGCGAGCAGGTCGGCTATGCGCGCGGCGCCAAGCTGCAGTTCAAGGGGGTCACGGTGCTGCCGATTCCCGTGGTGAGCTTTCCGCTGTCGGACCAGCGCAAGTCGGGGCTGCTGCCGCTGACCATCGGTCTGGACAACGTCAGCGGTTTTGAATACACCCAGCCTTACTACTGGAACATCGCCCCCAACCGCGACGCGACGCTGTCGAGCACGCTGATGACCAAGCGCGGCGTGAACCTCGGCGCGGAATTCCGCTACCTCGAGCCCACCTACCAGGGCAAGGTGCAGCTCGAGTACATGCCAGGCGACCGCTTGCGCGACCGCGATCGCTGGTCCTATGGCCTGCAGCACCAGGGCCAGATCGCCTCGCCCTGGGGCGGGCTGGGCTTGAACCTGAACCTCAACCGCGTGAGCGACAACGATTACTGGCGCGATTTCACGCGCGCCAACAACCGCCTGCTCAACTCGCGCCTGCTGGCCAGCGATGCCAATCTTTACTGGGGCGGCCAGGACACCACGCTGACGCTGCGCACGCTCAAATGGCAGACGCTGCAGGATGTCGCCTCGCCGATCACGCCGCCCTATGACCGCATGCCGCAGCTGCAATGGCGCTACACGCCGCTCAATCTCGGCGGTGGCCTGGACCTGACGGTCGAGGCCGACACCACGCGTTTCGAGGCCGACCCGCTGCTGACGCGCCAGACCAATGCCCAGCGCAGTTATCTGATGGCCGAACTCAGCCGCCCTTTCCTGTGGCCCGGCGCGTTCTTCACGCCCAAGCTCAAGCTGCATTCGACGCAATACCAGTTTGACGACCCGCTGAGCAACGGCATGACCTCGGCCGGGCGCACGCTGCCGACGGTGACCCTGGACAGCGGCCTGGTGTTCGAGCGTGAAACCGCATTGTTCGGCCGCAGCCTGCTGCAGACGCTGGAGCCGCGCGCCTTCTATACCTATACGCCGTATCGCGCCCAGAACATGCTGCCGGTGTACGACACCGCGCTCAACGACTTCAACCTGGCGACGATCTACAGCGACAACAGCTACAGCGGACATGACCGCCTTGCGGACAACAACCTGCTGACCCTGGGCCTGACCACGCGCTTCATCGATGCCGATACCGGCGCCGAGTCCGCGCGCTTCGGCGTCGCCCAGCGCGTGCGCTTTTCCGACCAGCGCGTGACGCTGCCCGGCGAAATTCCCGCGACCGACCGGCTGTCCGACATCCTGTTCGGCGCCTCGATCAACTGGACGCCCCAGTGGGCGCTTGACGCCGCCGTGCAATACAACCGCGAGACCGGCCACTCCGAGCGCACCACCGTGGGTGCGCGCTACAGCCCGGGCAATTACCGCACCATCAGCGCGGCCTACCGTCTGCTGCGCGGCACCAGCGAACAGGTTGACGTGGGCTGGCAATGGCCTATCCGTAACCCTTGGGCGACCGAGGACAAAGGCCGCAATGGCGGGCGCTGGTACTCTGTGGGCCGGTTGAATTACAGTCTGCAGGATCGCAAGCTGGTCGATACCGTGGTGGGCTTCGAATATGACAGCTGCTGCTGGGTGGGTCGGGTCGTGCTCGAGCGTCTGCAAAGCAGCGTGACCACCTCGAATACCCGGCTGCTGTTTCAGGTCGAGTTTGTCGGCTTCTCGAAGTTGAGCCTGGGTGCCAACCCCTTGCAGAGCTTGAAGGACAATATCCCTCGCTACCAGGCCTTGCGTCAGACCAGCACCACGCCCAGCCGCTTCAGCAATTACGATTAAACAAAGCACAGCTCCATGCGTCTTTCTTCCCTGACCCCTCGCACCTTTGCCATGGGCCTCGTGTGCCTGGCCACTTTTGCCGCCGTGGGCGTTCAGGCCCAGGGCCTGCGCCTGTCCGGCGCGTCGGCCGCCTCCCCCCTGTCGAAGGCGCTGGACGGCAGCGCCCGCGCCGTGCCCGGCAACACCGGCGTGCGCTCGGCTGACTACATCGTGGCGGTGGTCAACTCCGAGCCGGTGACCAATACCGAAGTGCGTGAACGGATGGCGCGCGTGGCCCAGTCGATTGCCGGCCAGGGCGGTCAGCTGCCGCCCGAGAACGTGCTGGCGCGCGAAGTGCTCGAGCGGTTGATCCTCGAGAAGGCCCAGCTGCAAAGCGCGCGCGAAGGCGGCATCAAGGTGGACGACTATGCAGTCGACCAGGCCGCGCAGAACGTTGCGCGCCAGAACAGTCTGTCGCTGGAACAGATGATGGCGCGGCTTGCGGCTGATGGCATCAGCGCCAAGCGCTTTCGCGAGGAATTGCGCAACCAGCTGCTGCTGCAGCGCCTGCGCGAGCGTGAAGTCGACGGCCGCGTGCGCGTGACCGAACTCGACATCGACCAGTATCTGAAGGAGCAGCGCGCCAGCGGAGACACCTCCAACATGACGCTGAACCTGGGTCATGTGTTCATTGCCGTGCCCGAAAACGCCTCGCCTGCGGTCGTGGCCCAGCGCGAGGCGCGGGCGCGCGAAGCGCTTGAGAAGCTCAACGCCGGCCAGGACTTCAGTGCCGTAGTGCGCGAATATTCCGACGCCCCCGAGGCCAAGGAAGGCGGCGTGCTGGGCCTGCGCCCCGCGGACCGCTACCCCGAGCTGTTCACGCGTGCCGTTGCTGCGTCGCCCAAGAATTCCGTGGTCGGGCCGTTGCGCTCGGGCGCGGGCTTTCACCTGCTCAAGGTGATCGACCGCTCGCAACAGGGCATGGCCACGGTGGTCACGCAGAACCATGCACGCCACATCCTGCTGCGTCCTTCGGAGCAGCTCAACGAAGGCCAGGCGGCCGAGCGCCTGGCGGATTACCGCCGCCGCGTGCAGACCGGCCAGGCGCGCTTTGAAGACCTGGCACGCGAGTATTCACAGGACGGCAGCGCCAAGGAAGGCGGCGACCTCGGTTGGGCCGGGCCTGGCGCCTTTGTGCCCGAGTTCGAGGAAGTCCTGAACCAGCTCAAGCCCGGCGAAGTCAGCGCTCCGGTGGTCTCGCGGTTTGGCGTACACCTGATTCAGCTGATCGATCGCCGCCAGGCAACGCTGTCCGCGCGCGAGCAGCGTGAGGCGCTGCGCAATGTCGTGCGCGAGCAAAAGCTCGACAAGGCCTATGCCACCTGGGTCCAGGAAGTGCGCGGACGTGCGTACGTGGAATACCGCGATCCCCCGCAATAAGCATCAGCCTCTCTAAGGTTCCTAGGTTTGAAACATATTCCCCGTAAACGCTTCGGTCAGAACTTTCTGACCGATGGCGGCATCATCGATGCCATTGTCGACGCGATCGACCCCAAAGCCGGCGACCCCATGGTCGAGATCGGCCCTGGCCTGATGGCCTTGACCCAGCCGCTGGTCGAGCGCCTGGGTCGCATCACCGTGATTGAACTGGACCGCGATCTGGCCTTTCGCCTGCGTCTGCACCAGCATCTCGACGTGATCGAGTCCGATGTGCTCAAGGTTGATTTCGCCGCCGTGGCGCAAAAGCTCGAGACGACCAAGCTGCGCGTGGTCGGCAACCTGCCCTACAACATCTCCACGCCCATCCTGTTCCATCTGCTTGAATATGTGGACCTGATCCAGGACCAGCATTTCATGCTGCAAAAGGAGGTCATAGACCGCATGGTGGGCAAGCCTTCGACCGCGGCCTATGGCCGGCTGTCGGTGCTGCTGCAGTGGCGCTATGCGATGCAGGAAGTGCTGTTCGTGCCGCCCGAGAGCTTCGATCCGCCGCCCAAGGTCAACAGCGCCGTGGTGCGCATGGTGCCGCGCGCCGAGCCGGCGCCTGTGGACAAGCGCCTGCTCGAGGAGATGGTGCAGGTGGCGTTCAGCCAGCGCCGCAAGCTGCTGCGCCATACGCTGGGCCGCTGGCTCGAGGAGAAGGCCTATGGCGGCGATTTCGACGTCAAGCGCCGCGCCGAGGAAGTTTCGGTGGATGAATATGTGGCTCTGGCAGCCGAGGTGGGCGCTGCCCGCTGAGGCGCCATCGCCCGATAACGCACAAAAGCCCCGCGAGGGGCTTTTTTACTTCTGCAGCGCTGTGCGATCAGAGGAAAGAATAGAAGCAGCGAAACGAGATCTTGCGCTCGGCCCAGTAATCGGCGGCATCGCGGAAGCTGTCGAGCAGCTGCTCGCGCACTTCCTTGTCGAACTTGGTGGTGGTGGGAATCTGGTCGAGCACCAGGATGAAGCCTGGTTGCGGCCCGGCCTTGTGCAGCGGGTCGGTCAGGCAATCATAGAGTGCGTCGAAGTTTTTGCCGAAGTGGGCCGGAAAGATGAACTGGGTGGCAATCAGGTCCAGCACATCCTGTTTGGTCTGGGCGTGGGCCAGGTTGGCGTACAGGAAATGGTTGCCCAGAACCCTCGCGGCATCCTGCAGGTCCTGCACGCGATAGGCGCGGATGGACTGCACGATGTTCTGGCGCACATTGCGCAATGGGAGGTCAGGGTTCTTACGAAGTGGCGTTTCCATCTCCGTGGTTCTTTCTTTGACTAGGCTGTCCACAGGGGTGGCAAACAGGCTCTCGCCCGGCTGCGAAAAATAGGACTGGACGAAGGGGCCATCAAGGCACCCTTCGCGGCCAACGGCGGCGGGTGTCGGTTGCGGCTTCATTCGATGATGTAGTAAAAACTGGCGTAATGGTCGCGGGTGTAGTAACAGGCATCGGGCGTGCGCGGCTGGCCGCCGCAGACAATGCGCCTTGCCCCGCGATCTTGCGAGCGCGGGGTATTGACGGTGTATTCCCGGTAATAGCCTCGTTTGCGACTGGGCAGGATGCGCTCGCGGTTGCCAAAGACGCTGCCGTCCTTGGCATGGGGGAAAGGTCCGCCAGCGCGGATCAGCCCATGCGTCTCGCGCCCCTGTGGAGGCAATTCGGACAGCGCAATGGTGGACAGGTCAGGGGACGGTTCGGCCCCGCGCGCTGAAGCCATCAGTGGCGCAACGGCACAGGCTGTCCCTAAAACGATCGCAAAACCGGTCTGCAAACAACGGGCGGCGACAGCCTTCAGCATCAAAAACACCTTTCAGAAACCCAGGTTATGCCTGAAATTTCGACCTGCTAGTGTGCCGCATCACCCCCCAAAAAGCAAGCGCCTGCCCAAAATTTGGGCAGGCGCTTACATGTCAGACAGGCCGTGTCCGGCCTGAAAAGGGGGTTAACGCGCGGCGTTGGCGTCAGCCACGGTGAGGGCTGTCATGTTCACCAGGCGGCGCACTGTGGCGCTTGGCGTGAGCACATGCACCGGCTGGGCCGCGCCCAGCAGCACCGGGCCGATGGCAATGCCGCCACCCGCTGCGGTCTTGAGCAGGTTGTAGGAAATGTTGGCCGCATCGATGTTGGGCAGCACCAACAGGTTGGCGTCGCCGACCAGCGTGCTGTGCGGCATCAGCTTGGCGCGTGCCTTGCCGTTGAGCGCCACGTCGCCGTGCATTTCGCCATCGACTTCCAGCCAGGGCGCCTGCACGCGCAGCAGCTCCAGCGTGGCACGCATCTTCACCGCGCTGGGCTGGTCGCTGGAGCCGAAATTCGAGTGGCTCAGCAGCGCGCACTTGGGCTTGATGCCGAAGCGCATCATTTCCTCGGCCGCCATGATGGTGATCTCGCACAGCTGCTCGGCCGTGGGGTCGTAGTTCACATGGGTGTCGACCAGGAACACCTGGCGGTCGGGCAGCAGCAGGCCGTTCATGCAGGCAAAGGTCTGCACGCCGGCACGCTTGCCCAGCACCTGATCGATGTAGTTCAGGTGGTGCGTGACCTGGCCCCAGGTGCCGCAGATCATGCCGTCGACTTCGCCCTTGTGCAGCAGCATGGCTCCAATCAGCGACAGACGGCGGCGCATTTCGATCTTGGCGATCGGGGCGGTGATGCCCTTGCGCTCGGTCATGCGGTGGTAGGTCTGCCAGAAGTCGCGGTAGCGGTGGTCGTCCTCGACGTTCACCACGTCGTAGTCACGGCCCTGCTCGAGGCGCAGGCCGAATTTGACGATGCGCTGGGCAATGATTGCCGGGCGGCCGATCAGCGTGGGGCGCGCGACGCGCTCGTCGACCACGATCTGCGCGGCGCGCAGCACGCGCTCTTCCTCGCCTTCGGCATAGGCCACGCGCTTGCGCGTTGCCTTCTTGGCCGCGGTGAAGATGGGCTTCATGGTCGTGCCCGAAGCGTAGACAAAGGTCTGCAGGTGCTCGCGGTAGGCGTCCATGTCCTGGATGGGACGCTGGGCCACGCCCGAATCGGCCGCGGCCTGGGCCACGGCCGGGGCGATCTTCATCATCAGGCGTGGGTCGAACGGCTTGGGAATCAGGTATTCGGGGCCGAACACCAGTGGCTCACCGGCATAGGCTGCAGCCACTTCCTCGCTTTGCTCGGCCTGGGCCAGGTCGGCAATCGCATGCACTGCGGCGATTTCCATTTCCAGCGTGATGGTCGTCGCACCGCAATCGAGCGCGCCGCGGAAGATGTAGGGGAAGCACAGGACGTTGTTGACCTGGTTCGGGTAATCGGTACGTCCGGTTGCCATGATGACGTCATCACGCACGGACTTGACGTCTTCTGGCGTGATTTCCGGATTGGGATTGGCCAGCGCAAAAATCACCGGGCGTGGAGCCATGCCGGCGACCATTTCCGGCTTGAGCACGCCGCCCGCGGACAGGCCGAGAAACACATCGGCGCCGATGATGACTTCGGCCAGCTTGCGCTTGTCGGTATCGCGCGCGAACTGGGCCTTGTCTTCGTCCATCAGCTCGACGCGGCCGGTATAGACCACGCCGGCCAGGTCGGTCACGAACACATTCTCGCGCCGCAGGCCTACCTTGAGCAGCAGGTTCAGACAGGCCAGGGCCGCCGCGCCCGCGCCCGAGGCGACCAGTGTCACTTCCTCGATCTTCTTGTTGGCGACCTTGAGCGCATTGATCATGGCCGCGGCCACGGTGATGGCCGTGCCGTGCTGGTCGTCATGGAAGACCGGAATCTTCAGGCGCTTGCGCAGTTCGCGCTCCACATAGAAGCATTCGGGGGCCTTGATGTCTTCCAGGTTGATCGCGCCGAAAGTGGGCTCGAGCGCGGCAATCACTTCCACCAGCTTCTGCGGGTCCTTTTCGTCGATCTCGATGTCAAACACGTCGACGCCGGCGAACTTCTTGAACAACACGCCCTTGCCTTCCATGACCGGCTTGGAGGCCAGCGCACCGATGTCGCCCAGGCCCAGCACGGCCGTGCCGTTGGAGATCACGCCCACCAGGTTGCCCCGGCTGGTGTACTTGAAAGCGGCGTTGGGGTCCTTGACGATTTCCTCGCAGGGTGCGGCCACGCCCGGCGAGTAGGCCAGTGCCAGGTCGTGCTGGTTGGCCATGGGCTTGGTGGCCGCGATGGCCACTTTGCCGGGCTTGGGAAACTCGTGGTATTCCAGGGCTGCGCGGCGCAGCAGGGCACGTTTGTCGAGGGGGGTAGGGGGGACCGTATTGTCGGACATCAAGCGTCTCCAGCTCGAGGGTGAATCCAATCCGCAGCTGGGGCGGCAGGCCAGCGGATCGCTTTTATGTGAGTGGCCCACACTTTCGAGCCGCGGTTGCCGTACTTGAGTACTGACTGCGTGTGCAATGCCGTTGCCCGACCTGCCCGGTTGTATGAATCACTCCGTATCGGCCTCATTGTAGGCTCAGCGCTATCAAAAACGGAACACGATCGGACGCTGGCACAAGGTCAAATGCAGACTGTCGGCAAGTGGACAGAAGGGCCGCACCAAGCTGGGGCAAAACGCGGACCGCCAGCCATCTTCAGCGGCATTTCTGGGCGCATCAAACGGCGTTATGCTTCACGCCGGTAATAACGCTAACCCGCATTAAGAGGAATTCATGTCGCTCCCCACTTCCCGCCTTTCTTTTGCCCCCACCGCAACCCGTAGCGCGACCGTGCGCATGCTGTTGGGCGGTGCCGTGACAGCCGCCGCCCTGGTCGGCTCCTGGGCACAGGCAGCAAGCCCCGCGGCCTATCCGACCAAGACCATCCGTCTGGTCGTGCCGTATTCGGCGGGTGGTTCGACGGACATCCTGGGCCGGCTGCTGGCGCAGAAGATGGGCGAGAACATGAATGCCACCGTGGTGGTGGAAAACAAACCCGGTGCCAACGGCACACTGGGCTGCGACCAGGTGGCCAAGGCGCCGGCCGACGGCTACACCATCGTGCTGGGCGACGTGGGCTGCATGGCGATGGCGCCCGGCCTCTACACCAAGCTGCCTTACGACCCGTTGAAGGATTTCACGGCCGTGAGCCTGGTGGCGCGCAGCCCGCTGGTGCTGACCGTGGGCGCGCAAAGCCCGTTCAAGTCCATGGCCGACCTCACGGCCGCGGCGCGCGCCCAGCCGGGCAAGCTCAACTACCCTTCGTCGGGCACGGGCGGCCCCAACCACCTGGGTGCCGAGCTGTACGCCATGCAGGCCAAGGTCAAGGTCAGCCACATTCCCTACAAGGGCAGTGCGCCTTCGGTGGTCTCGCTGGTCGCGGGTGAAACCGACTTCGGCTTCCTGACGGCCGTGACCATCGACTCCCAGCTCAAGGCGGGCAAGCTGCGCGCGCTGGCCGTGGCGCACAACGAACGCCTGGCGTCCCTGCCCGATGTGCCGACCATGAACGAGCAAGGCCTCAAGGGCTTCCAGGCCGATGCCTGGTTCCTGGCCGCCGTTCCCGCCGGCACGCCCCAGCCCATCGTCGAGCGCCTGTACGCCGAGATCGCCAAGGCACTGCCGGATCCGGTGGTCAAGGCCAAGCTCGAAGCGATGGGCGTGCTGCCTTCGGCGCTCAAGCCGGCCGCATCGGCCGACTTCCTCAAGGTCGAAGTCGCCAAGTGGCGCGAAGTGATCAAGAGCGCGAACATCACGCTGGATTGAGCCGGTTGGCGCTGCGCGGGGCATTTGTCCTGCAGACGGCGCCGCCGGTTGGCGCGATGATGCTAGCCTGGCCTGCAGGCGGTGGCGGACGCTGCCGCAGGCCTGGTTCATTGGAGGAATCTTCATGCGCTCTTTGACTTTCCCATTTGCCGCCCTGCTGGCCGCAGCGGCCCTGGCCG
>JBBKVU010000350.1:0-4169 GCA_037968595.1 Comamonas sp. | reverse complement strand
GTCCACCGCGACCGCGCTGCCCTTGCCCGCGCTGGCCCCCCTGGGCGGCGACACGACCGCGGGCACGGGGCTGGGCGACCCGCCGCCACCGTAATGCCCTCTTCCGCTGCGTCTACGCCTTCCATGCCGTCCACCCTGCCGCCCACCCCGGGCCTGCGCCGGCGCATGGCCTGCTGGCTGTACGAAGGATTGCTGCTGTTCGGCGTGGTCTTCATTGCCGGCTATCTGTTCGGCACGCTGAGCCAGACGCGCAATGCCATGGACAACCGCCATGCGCTGCAGGCTTTTTTGTTCGTGGTGTTCGGCATCTATTTCACCTGGTTCTGGTCCAAGGGCCAGACGCTGGCAATGAAGACCTGGCATATCCGCGTGACCGACAAATCGGGCCAGGCGCTGAGCCAGGGCCGGGCGCTGCTGCGCTATCTGCTCAGCTGGCTGTGGTTTCTGCCGCCGCTGGCGGTGATCGCGCCGTTCCAGCTGCCCGCGGGCGAAACCACGGTGCTGATGCTGGGCTGGATCGCGGTCTGGGCGCTGCTCAGCCGGCTGCACCCGCAGCGCCAGTTCCTGCACGATGCGCTGGCCGGCACCCGGTTGGTGCACGACGCCCAGGGCGAAGCCCGTGCGCGCCTCAAGCGCCGCAAGGCCGACGGCCTGGCCTAGCGTATCCTGTCGGCCCATGGCTACAGAAAATCCCCCGGTCAACCCCCAGAAAGCCCGCAGCGGCCTGCACCGGCTGTGGCATGCGACCGGCTATTCGCTGCAAGGCCTGCGCGCCGGCTGGGGCGAAAAGGCCTTTCGCACCGAAGCGCTGTGCGCGTTGTGCCTGCTGCCGCTGGCCCCTTGGCTGGCACGCAGCTGGAGCGAAGGCGTGCTGCTGGCGGCATCGGTGGTGCTGGTGCTGATCGTCGAGCTGCTCAACAGCGGCATCGAATCGGCAATCGACCGGATAGGCCCCGAATGGCATGCATTATCGAAGCGCGCCAAGGACATGGGCAGCGCCGCGGTGCTGCTGGCCGTACTGCTGTGCGCGGGCACCTGGCTGTCCGCGCTTTACTTGAAATTCCTATGACGAACTCCTCGACACCTGCTTTTTCCCTCTGCGTCTACCTGGGCTCGCGCCCCGGCGTCAATCCGCTGTTTACCGAAGCGGCCATTGAAGTCGGCAAGTGGATAGGCGCGCATGGCGGCCAGCTGGTCTATGGCGGCGGCCGTTCGGGCCTGATGGGCACCGTGGCCGAGGCCACGCGCCTGGCCGGCGGCCGCGTGGTCGGCATCATTCCTCAGGCCCTGGTCGACAAGGAGCAGGCCAACCATGCCTGCGACGAACTGCACATCGTGCAGACCATGCACGAACGCAAGGCCATGATGGCCGAACGCTCGGATGCCTTTCTCGCCCTGCCTGGCGGCATAGGCACGTTCGAGGAACTGTTCGAGGTCTGGACCTGGCGCCAGCTGGGCTACCACGACAAGCCCATAGGCCTGCTCAACACCGACGGCTATTACGACAACCTGCTGACGTTTCTGGCCACCAGCGTGCAAAGCGGCCTGATGGGCGAGTGGCAGATGGGTCTGATTGAAAGCCACGCGCAGGCGGCGGCGCTGCTGCCGTCGCTGATCGAAGCCGCGGGCACGGCGGCGCAGACCCAGGCGCTGCGCGAGGTGATCTGAGGGGCGCGGGCACGCAGGCGCCCGCCCCTCGAGCCCTGACTATCAGATAGCGGACGAATCCAGATCGCCGGTACGGATGCGCACCACGCGCTCGACCGGCGTGACGAAGATCTTGCCGTCGCCGATCTTGCCGGTGCGCGCCACGTTGACGATGGCGTCGACACAGCGGTCCACGTCTTCGGTGTTGACCACGACTTCGATCTTCACCTTGGGCAGGAAATCAACCACGTATTCGGCGCCGCGGTACAGTTCGGTATGGCCTTTTTGCCGGCCAAAGCCCTTGACTTCGGTGACCGTGAGGCCGGTGACGCCGCAATCGGCCAGCGCTTCGCGCACCTCTTCGAGTTTGAACGGCTTGATGACAGCGGTGATCATTTTCATGGGAACTCCTGGATGTGGGAATGCGTTGGCGCCATGCATTGCTGCATCACGCCCGGAATTTGTTGGTGATCGGGTAGCGCCAATCCTTGCCGAAGCTGCGACGCGTCAGGCGCACGCCTATGGGTGCCTGGCGGCGTTTGTGCTCGTTGATCTGGATCAGGCGCGTCACCCGCTCGACATCGGCTGCGGCAAATCCCGCGGCGACGATGTCCTGCACGGACTCGTCATTCTCCATGTATCGCTCGACGATGGCATCGAGCACTTCATAAGGCGGCAGGCTGTCTTGGTCTTTCTGGTCCGGACGCAGCTCGGCGCTGGGCGGGCGGGTGAAGATGCGTTCGGGAATGGGGTTGTTGCAGGTGCCGAACGGATCGTGCGCATTGCGCCAGTGGGCCAGCGCGAACACCTGGGTCTTTACCAGGTCCTTGATCACCGCGAAGCCGCCCGCCATGTCGCCGTAGAGTGTGCAGTAGCCCGTGGCCATCTCGCTCTTGTTGCCGGTGGTCACGACCAGCGAGCCAAACTTGTTGGACAGCGCCATCAGCAGCGTGCCGCGGATGCGCGCCTGCAGGTTCTCCTCGGTCGTGTCCTCGGCGCGGCCGGCGAAGTCGGCGGCCAGCGCGGCCTTGAACGCCTCGAACTGCGGCGCAATGGCGATTTCCTCATAGGCCACGCCCATGCGCTCGGCCATGTCGCGCGCGTCTATCCAGCTGATGTCGGCCGTGTAGGGCGAAGGCATCATCACCGTGCGCACCTTGTCGGCGCCCAGCGCATCGACGGCAATGGCCAGCACCAGCGCCGAGTCTATGCCGCCCGACAGGCCCAGCAGCACGCCGGGAAAACGGTTCTTGCCCACATAGTCGCGCACGCCCAGCACCAGCGCGCGCCACAACTGCTCGTGCAGGCTGGCCAGCGGCATTACCTCGCCTTGCAGCGCCAGCGCGCCGTCCTGCTCCGTGACCTGCACGCGCATCAGGCTTTCCTCGAAGCCGGGCGCGCGCGCCACCACCGCGCCGTCGGCGCCGAGCGCGAACGAATGGCCGTCAAACACCAGCTCGTCCTGACCGCCGACCAGATGGGCATAGACCACGGGCAGGCCGGTTTCCTGCACGCGCTCACGCAGCATGGCTTCGCGCACCGCGGGCTTGTCGCCGTGAAACGGCGAGGCATTGAGCACCGCCAGCAATTGCGCGCCGGCCTGGGCGGCGCGCTGCGCCGGCCCGGGCAGCCAGGCGTCCTCGCAGACCAGCAGGCCGATGCGCACGCCGTCGACCTCGAACACGCAAGGCGCGGCGCCGGGCGTGAAATAGCGCTGCTCGTCAAACACGCCGTAGTTGGGCAGCGCCTGCTTGGCATAGCTGCATTCAACGACCCCGTGGCGCAGCACGCTGGCTGCGTTGTGGCACAGTCGCTCGCCCGCGACGCGCCGCGGGTGGCCCAGGACAATGGCCAGGCCCGTGAGATCGGCGGTTTCCCGTGCTACGGTATGCAGCGCCTGCTCGCAGGCAGCGAGAAACGCCGGCCGCAGCAGCAGGTCTTCGGCGGCGTAGCCGCACAGCGCCAGCTCGGGCGTGAGCAGCAGGCGCGCTCCGGCCGCATGGGCGGCGCGCGCGGCGTCAATGATTTTTTGCGCATTGCCAGGCAGATCGCCCACAACAAAATTGCGCTGAGCAGTGCAGATGGAGAACGTCATGGATAGAAATCAGGCCGACAAGGCCCATCGCAAAAGCGCTTCCCCCAGGGCCGGAAATTCGGCAGCGGACGCCGGGAGCAGGCATGGCTGAAAGCGCAATTATCACCCGCGTGTTCACCCAGGTGCAGGAGATCCCCTCCGAGGCCTGGAACACGCTGCTGGCGCGCCAGCCCGTGCCCACGCCTTTCATGCGCCATGAATACCTGGCCGCGCTCGAAGCCAGCGGCAGCGCGACGCTGGAAACCGGCTGGCAGCCCTGCTTCGTCACGCTGTGGCAGGACGATGAACTGGTCGCGGCCTGCCCGCTCTACGCGAAGAACCATTCATCGGGTGAATACGTCTTTGACTGGGCCTGGGCACGCGCCTATGCCGAACATGGTCTCGAGTACTACCCCAAGGCGGTGATTGCCGTGCCGTTCACGCCCGT
>JBBKVU010000349.1:0-6437 GCA_037968595.1 Comamonas sp. | reverse complement strand
TTTCGCGCCGGCCCTGGCCCGCCGCGAAATGCTCGAAGTAGCTGGAGCGGTAGCGCCTGCCACCTTCATCGCCCCAGAAATACAGCGGCATCGACGGAATCGGCTGGGTGCAGACCAGCTCGCCCACTTCATCGATGACCGGCTGCCCCTGGTCGTTCCAGGCCTCGACCGCCGCGCCCAGCTGGCGGCACTGCATCACGCCCGGCACCTGCGGCAGTTCGCGGTGGCCGCCAAGAAACGCGCCGCAGAAATCGGTGCCGCCCGAAATGTTGTTCCACCAGATATCCTCGTCGGCCGGCAGTCCAGGGTGGCCTTCGGCCTGCGCCTTGGCGCGCAGCGCGCGGAACTGCTGCGTGCCCCATTGCTGCACATCGGCCGACAGCGGCGAGCCGGTCGAGCCCAGGCTGCGCACGCGCGACAGGTCGCCGCACTCCGACAGATCCACGCCGGCCTTCATGCAGTTCGCATAGAACGCCGCGCCCGAGCCGAAGCAGGTGACGCCGGTTTCGGCCGCGAAGCGCCACAGCACGCCCCAGTCGGGCTGCTCCTTGCTGCCGCCGGGGCTGCCGTCGAAGATCACGCAGGTCGTGCCGCCCAGCAGGCCCGAGACCTGGGCGTTCCACATCACCCAGCCCGTGGAGCTGTACCAGTGGTAGCGCTCGCCCCAGCTGTTGGGGTCCCAGCTGCAGCCGACATCGTTGTGCAGGCCCTTGAGCTGCAGCGCGACCAGCACCATGCCGCCGTGGCCGTGGACAATCGGCTTGGGCAGGCCCGTGGTGCCGCTGGAATAGACAATCCACAGCGGGTGGTCGAACGGCAGCCACAGCGGCTCGAAGGCCGCGGTGGCGGCGTCGTCGCGCGCCGTGATGCGGCCCCAGTGGGCGCAGTCGGCGCGCTCCAGCGCCAGGTCGAGATTGTTGATCAGCACCACCTGCTGCAGGCGGGGCAGGCCGGCGCGCAGTTCGGCCAGCACCGGCTGGCGGTCGATGTCGCGGCCCGCATAGTGCACGCCGTCGACGGCAATCAGCACCTTGGGCTCGATCTGGCGGAAACGGTCGAGCACCGCCTGCGTTCCCATGTCGGGCGCGCAGATGCTCCAGACCGCGCCAATGCTGGCGCAGGCCAGCAGCGCCACCATGGCTTCGGGAATGTTGGGCAGATAGGCCGCGACGCGGTCGCCGGGCGCAACGCCCTGGGCCTGCAGGTGCAGCGCCAGCGCGGCCACCTGGCGGCGCAGTTCGGGCCAGCTCAGTTCACGCTGCAGGCCCTGCTCGTTGCGGCTGATGACGGCCGGCATGCCCGCGGCTTGCGCCGCCGCGGTGTGGCGCAGCACCTGCTGCGCGTAATTGACCTGGGCGCCGGGAAACCACTGGGCGCCGGGCATCACGTTGCGCGCCAGCACGGCCGTGTGCGGCGTCGGCGACTGCAGGTCGCAGTAGTCCCAGATGCTCTGCCAGAACGCATCGAGCTCGGTCACCGACCAGCGCCACAGCGCGTCGTAGTCGGCAAACACCAGCCCGTGGCGCTGCGCGAGCCAGTCCTGGTAACGGCGAATCTGGGGGATGTAGGCAGGAAGATTGGACATAGTCCCCTGACGTTAAAGCGCTGTGCGCGCAAGCGTTTCAGGGTTAGCCCGCAAAAAGCCGCCTGCGCGACACCGCAGCGGGCGTCATGCGCCTACAACGTTTGGCGAATCTGTCCCCCATGGCCCCCGGAATGTCTCTAACATCGCGCCAGTTTTCACAGGAGAGAAGCGATGGGAATATTCCAATGGACAGAAAAGTCCTCCGATGTGCTGCATTCCGGGGGCGTGATCGGCCCCGATGAGCGCCTGCCCTGGCCGCAGACCGGGCTGATGGGCATACAGCACGTGATTGCGATGTTCGGCTCGACCGTGCTCGCGCCGATTCTCATGGGCTTCGATCCCAATCTGGCGGTGCTGATGAGCGGCATAGGCACGCTGATTTTCTTCCTGATCACCGGCGGCAAGGTGCCCAGCTACCTGGGCTCGTCGTTTGCGTTCATCGGCGTGGTGATTGCCGCCACCGGCTACGCCGGCCAGGGCGCGAATGCCAACATCGGCGTCGCGCTCGGCGGCATCATTGCCTGCGGCGCGGTCTACACGCTGATCGGCCTGATCGTGCAGTGGCTGGGCACGGGCTGGATAGAGCGCTTCATGCCGCCCGTGGTCACGGGCGCGGTGGTCGCGGTCATCGGCCTGAACCTCGCGGGCATTCCCATCAAGAACATGGCGGCCAGCAACTTCGACAGCTGGATGCAGGCGCTGACCTTTGTCAGCGTCGGCCTGGTCGCGGTGCTCACGCGCGGCATGGTGCAGCGCCTGCTGATCCTGGTCGGCCTGATCGTTTCCAGCATCCTCTACGCGCTGCTGACCAATGTCGCCGGCCTGGGCAAGCCGCTGGACCTGTCGGGCGTGATCAACGCCGCCTGGTTCGGCCTGCCGCAGCTGCACGCGCCGGTGTTCAGCGCCCCGGCCATGCTGCTGATCGTTCCCGTGGTCATCATCCTGGTCGCCGAGAACCTGGGCCACATCAAGGCCGTGACGGCCATGACCGGCAAGGACCTCGACCAGTACATGGGCCGGGCCTTCATCGGTGACGGCGTCGCAACCATGGTCAGCGGCGCGGGCGGCGGCACGGGCGTGACCACCTATGCCGAGAACATCGGCGTGATGGCCGCCACGCGCATCTACTCGACGGCGGTGTTCCTGTGCGCCGCCGTGCTGGCCGTGCTGCTGGGCTTCAGCCCCAAGTTCGGCGCGCTGATACAGGCCATCCCGCTGCCGGTGATGGGCGGCGTGTCCATCGTTGTCTTCGGCCTGATTGCCGTGGCCGGCGCCAACATCTGGGTGCGCAACAAGGTCGACTTCTCGCAGAACAAGAACCTGATCGTGGCCGCCATCACGCTGATCCTGGGCACGGGCGACTTCACGCTCAAGTTCGGCGACTTCGCGCTGGGCGGCATCGGGACCGCCACCTTTGGCGCGATCATCCTGTACGCCTTGCTCGATCGCAAGCCGCGATAAAGCAGACGCAAAAAACAGGGGCCGCAAGGCCCCTTTTTCTTGTCTGCGGGCAACACCCCGAGTGAGCATGACGGCAAACTGGATACCTCGGGTAAACCAGAGGTTCGACAAACATCGCTGCTAATATCCGCCCCGCAAGTCACCGCGCCCGATTTTCAGGAGACAGGCGGTGGCGTTTTTTTGCGGAGTTTGTTGATGTCCTTGATTGACCGCGTACGGTATAGCGATTTCCATCCCCTGATCATGAGCGCCGAAGCGGCGGCCGAGCTGGTGCCCGCGGGCGCCAACGTCGGCATGAGCGGGTTCACCGGCGCGGGTTATCCCAAGCTTCTGCCCCAGGCCCTGGCGGCGCGCGCGCGCGCCGAGCATGCCGCGGGCCGGCCGTACAAGATCAGCGTCTGGACCGGCGCTTCCACCGCGCCCGAAATGGACGGCACGCTGGCCGCGGCCGACGCGTTCGAGAAACGCCTGCCGTTCCAGACCGACCCGATCTGCCGCGCGAAGATCAATGCCGGCGAGATCCACTTCGTCGACATGCACCTGTCGCACGTGGCCCAGCATGCCTGGTTCGGCTTTCTCGGCGAGATGAAGGTCGCGGTCATCGAAGTGCTGGGCGTGCTGCCCGACGGCCGCCTGATCCCGTCGACGGCCGTGGGCAACAACAAGACCTGGCTGGAGATCGCCGACAAGGTGATTCTCGAAGTCAACACCAAGCCTCCGCTGGCCATGGAAGGCATGCACGACATCTATTACGGCACGGCCATCCCGCCGCGGCGCACGCCGATCAACATGACGCACGCCGCCGAACGCATTGGCGAGCCCTACCTGCGCGTCGATCCGGCCAAGGTCATTGCCGTGGTCGAAACCCACCAGAGCGACCGCAACTCGGGCTTTGCCCAGCCCGACGCGGTCTCCAGCCAGATCGCCGGCCACATCATCGACTTCCTGTCGCACGAGATGCAGCAGGGCCGGCTGCCCAAGGAAATGCTGCCCATCCAGTCGGGCGTGGGCAATGTCGCCAACGCCGTGCTGGCCGGCCTGCTGACCGGCCCGTTCGAGAACCTGCTGGGCTTCACCGAAGTGCTGCAGGACGGCATGCTCGACCTGCTGCGCGCGGGCAAGATGCGCCAGGCCTCGGCGACCTCGATCTCGCTGAGCAACAGCGCCTACGAGGACTTCGTCGGCAACATCGATTTCTACCGCGAGCGCATCATCCTGCGCCCGCAGGAGATCAGCAACCACCCCGAGCTGGTGCGCCGCCTGGGCATCATTGCGATGAACTCGATGATCGAGGCCGACATCTACGGCAACATCAACTCGACCCACATCATGGGCTCGGGAATGATGAACGGCATAGGCGGCTCGGGCGACTTCGCGCGCAATGGCTACCTGTCGTTCTTCGTCACGCCTTCGGTCGCCAAGGATGGCAAGATCAGCTGCATCGTGCCGATGTGCTCGCATATCGACCATACCGAGCACGACACCCAGATCATCGTCACCGAGCAGGGACTGGCCGACCTGCGCGGACTGTCGCCGCGCGAGCGCGCCCAGGTCATCATCGACAAGTGCGCCCACCCCGACTTCCGTCCCATGCTGCAGGACTACTTCGACCGTGCGCGCCAAAAGGGCGCGCAGCACACGCCGCACATCCTGCGCGAGGCGCTGAGCTGGCACGAGCGCTTCCTCGACACCGGCACCATGCACCTCTGACCGGACTGCATCGCCTCCCCGGACAAGCCCGGCCGCCGCCGGGCTTTTTTACGCCCGTACACGCGCTGTCGCCTCGGTTTTTGCCGCCCAGGTCCACTCGGGGCATGATCGGAACATTGCGTTCACCTCTATGAGTTGCCTTATGTCGATCTGGAAAAAGCCCGCCTCCGTGGCCGCCCTGAACCGTGACAGCGCCAACACGGCCGTCAGCCATCTGGGCATAGAAATCACCGAGATCGGCGACGATTTCATCGTTGGCCGCGTGCCAGTGGACGCGCGCACGGTCCAGCCTTTCGGGCTGCTGCACGGCGGCGTCAGCGTGGTGCTGGCCGAAACCCTGGGGTCTCTGGGCGCGTTCTATGCCAGCCCCGAAGGCCATACCGCGGTCGGCCTGGACATCAATGCCAACCATCTGCGCGCGGCGCGCAGCGGTTGGGTCACGGCCACCGCCAAGCCGGTGCACATCGGCCGCACGACCCATGTGTGGCAGATCGACATGGTCAACGACGAAGGCCAGCCGACCTGTACGTCGCGCATCACCATGGCGATTCTCGCGCCACGCTGAACTCAAAGGGAAGCGGCGCACGTTTCTTCAGCGTTCGCACCGACCTAAGTCAACTCAACTGGCGCGGCCCAGCACGGGGGCACCGAGCAAGGGCCGCCCCGCAGCGACGGTGCCGTCCCTGGCCGGGCGCCCCCCTCCACCGAAGGATGAGAGGGGGAAGCGCGGGGTGGCCCGGCCACGAAGCCGCTCAGGGGGTGCTTCCACTCTTCGCCAGGCGTTCGCTTTTCCAATAGACATCGTCGCCGCCATCCACGCGGTTGAGCACGCGCGCCAGCACGAACAGCAGGTCCGACAGGCGGTTCAGGTACTGGCGCGGCGCGGGCCGCATGGCTTCGCCCTGCTCCAGCGCCACCACCATGCGCTCGGCGCGGCGCGCCACCGTGCGGCACACATGGGCCTGGGCGGCGGCGCGCGTTCCCGCGGGCAGGATGAACTCCTGCAGCCGCGGCAACTGCGCGTTGTAGTGCGCCAGCGCCTTGTCGAGCTGCAGCAGGGCGTCGTCCTTGAGCAGCTCGAAACCCGGAATCGACAGCTCGCCGCCCAGGTTGAACAGCTGGTGCTGGACATCGACCAGCAACTCGCGCACGTCCTGCGCCAGCGGTTCGCACAGCAGCAGGCCGATGTGGGAATTGAGTTCGTCGACATCGCCCATCGCATGCGGGCGGCCGCTGTTTTTCGAGACCCGGGTGTTGTCGCCCAGGCCCGTGGTGCCGTCGTCACCCGTACGGGTGGCTATCTGTGTCAAGCGATTGCCCATGGGGTTCCTTGTTGGGTGGCGGTTCATGGTTCGACAGGCTCGCCACGAACGGTTGCGACCTTTCGTCCTGAGCCAGCCTCGCCGGCCGCGTCGAAGGGTGAACGGCCTGCACGAGGGAAAAACGCCATTCTCCGTTACAGCGCGCAGGAAAGTGTAGGCCCAGGCAACAGCTAGCAAAAATGCTAGCAATGCAGCCCGATGTGCAGTGGAATGCACCGGTGTTTCATTGTTCCGGAGTTTTTGTCCATGAAGTCCAGCCACCCCCGCGCCATCGGCGCTTTCGAAGTGCGCAGCATGGTTCTGTTTGCCAGTCTGGCGTTTGGCGGTGTCGCCGGCGCGCAGACCACGCCCCAGCCGGC
>JBBKVU010000348.1:0-10898 GCA_037968595.1 Comamonas sp. | reverse complement strand
GCGCTTCGTGCCGCTGGGCAGCGAGTCGCCCATGACCTGGGCCGAATCGCTGGCGGCCAGACCGGCCCCCGACTCGACGCGCAGCTCATGCCCTAGGGCCTTGAGTTTCTTGACTGTCTCCGGGGTCACGGCAACGCGGGCTTCACCCGCTACCGTCTCGCTGGGTACACCTATCAGCATCGGTCGTCCTCTCAAGTTGGCTTTTTCAACGCATCACCCGCCCGATTGCTGGCGTGCGCCTTGTCTTCCATCTTCTTGCGGGAGCAGCTGGACGTTGCGACCGGGCCAAAGCCCGCGCCCGAACACTGCGCCGTGCCATCTTACCCGGCAGCCCCTGTCGCACCAGGCCGCAGCTGGCGCGCAGGCGTCAGCGCGGCGTCTTGCCCAGATGCTTTGCCAGCGCGTCAAACGCCGGCAGCGTCGTCGGATCGTTTGCCGAGTTGCTTGCCACCGGGTGCGATGCGTAGCGCACGATGACCACCGCCGCCTGCGGATTCACGTAGATGCGCTGGCCGTGCACGCCGCGCGCCATGAACGCGCCGTCGTCCTGGTGGGTGACCCACCACATGTTGCGGTAGCTCCAGCCGGGCAGCAGCGCATAGCCGGCCTTGGCAAACGCCGCGCGGTCACCGCCACGGCGGATGTCGTCCACCACGGCCTTGGGAATGATCTGCTGACCCTGGAAGCGGCCGTTGTTGCGCAGCAGCTCGCCAAAGCGCGCCAGGTCGCGCAGGCCTGTGTTCAGACCGCCGCCGGCAAAAGGCGTGCCCGTGGAATCAACCGTGATGTAGGCATCCTGCTCGGCGCCCACGCGGCTCCAGATGCGCTCCGACAGCAGCTCCGCAACGTTGCGGCCGGTGGCGCGCGCAATGATCCAGCCCATCACATCGGAGTTCACGGTCTTGTAGGCAAAGGCGGCGCCATGCTCGCCCTGGGGGCGCACCGTCTGCAGGTACTCGTAATAGCTGCGCGGGCCCTGGTAATCCTTGGGCTTGGGCAAGGGACTGCCGGCCTGGGAGAACGCCCAGACTTCGGCCTTGGGATCGGCATAGTCCTCGCTGTACTGCAGCCCGGTGGTCATGTCGAGCACCTGGCGCACGCTGGCATTGCCAAAGGCCGAAGACGCCAGTTCGGGCACATAGTCGGCAACGCGCTTGTCGGCATCAAGCTTGCCTTCGGCCACGAGCATCGCGCCCAGCGTGCCGGTAACGGATTTGGTGACCGACATCGCCGCGTGCTGGCCGCGCTCGTCCAGCGCGCCGAAATAGCGCTCATAGACAATGCGGCCATGGTGCAGCACCACGATACCGTCGGTGTAGTTGGCCGCCAGCGATTCGGCCCAGGTCATGGGCGACTCGCTGCCCAGCGGCACGAAGCGCAGGCCGTCGATGTCCTTGCGCAGCGCGCGCGGCAGCGCCACGGGCGCGCCCAGGCCGCGCGAGATGTTGAGCGTGGGCATCAGTTGGCGGAAGTGCGCCACGCTCCAGCGCATTGCCGGAAACTGGAAATAGCTGCCGTCGTCGAAGCGCAGTTGCTTGTCGGGCGGCGGTGGCGCACCCACCATCCAGCCGAGCCTGGCCGGATCGCTGGCCGCGGCGTCCAGCGGTTCGGGTTGCGCCGCGTGTACCGGGCTGATCGCGCCCAGGGCCAGCGCCAGCAGGGCGACCGCAGTGGCCATGGGAGAAGCTAAATGCTGCATGGGGTTCCTTTCCATGAAAAATCGGGGCGGATCGGCAACGCCAGGCACCAGCCCTGCGCCACCCATTCCAGTGTCGATAGCGTGCGACAAGGGTCAATAGGCGAGTACCACATTCGCGAACCAGCCGGTCCAAATCGGCGCCTTGCCGCCCACCAGCTGGTCCATGCCCGCGCCCGGGAAGGACGCGCTGAAACCCGCGGTCAGGTAGGTGTTGCGATTGACGGCACGCGTGTATTTGATGAAAAGGTCGTTGGACAAATGGGGATGGATGACGCCGGCCAGTATCACCGGCGTGTTCTGGATCACGTCGACGCGCGTGCCCTGACCGAACTGCAGGGGGCTGCCCAACTGGTTGGCGCGGACATGGGCGAAATACCAGGTGAGCGTATCGCGCGGCGTCAGGTGCAGTGCAATCGTCGCCTGGAGTGCATTGGCGTTGGTGTTGATGAAGACCATCGACGACTTGCTGCCCGTGGCCCAGGCGCCCGGGCTGCCTTCGTAATAGAGTGGATCGAAGCGCTCGTTGCGGCTGGTGTGCGGGTTGTCACCTGAAAAGCTCTGGTAGCCCAGAGTCACCTTGGGCTGCCAGTGCAGCGTGGGCAGTTCCACACCCAGCTCCAAGCGGCCGCCCCAGGCACGCAACGGCAGCCTATTGTTCCATTCATGCGCGAGGTCCGCAGCCACCCAGGCCCGGGACTGCGCGCCCTGCCACAGCGGGCGGCGTGCGAATCCATAGAGGAAGCGCAGGCCTTCGCGCGCATCGGGAAGAATGGAAGGCACCCCCACGCCGCCGGGGGCTGCCTGGGGGTAGGCTGCCGTGGAGCGCAGCACCCGACCATAGGCCAGTCCGGCCTGTTCGTCCGATCCGGGTCGGTAGGTCAGTGCCGCGCCCGCCAGCCGGGTACGGGAATCGCTGTCGGGGTTTTCGTTGGGCACGAGATAGAACACTTCGCCGCTGAGCGCCTCGCCGCGCAGGCGCGCGATGGCGGTCTCGCGAAACGCCTTGCGCGGCCCGAGCTTGAGTGCGCCGCGCGAAAAACCGTTGGACGCCCCATTCGAGATCAGCATGCCGGTGCCCAGAGAAAAAGTCTGCGCGCCCACGGAAAGATCGAACTGCGCCGCGCCCGAAGGCAGCGGCCACTGCAGCCCGACAACGGCTTCTTCCAGCCCCATGCGACCGGTGCCGCCGGCATCGAAGGCATCGCGTCTATGGGTGCCCGAGCCCACGGCGGACAAGCGTGCATACCAGGCGCTGTGCTCGCCGAGCGCGTAATTCACGGCCACGGAGGGCTTGATGTAGAACTCCCACCAATGGCGATTGGGGTTGAAGCCCGCGCCGGGAGCCACCTTGTAGGGCAGGTCCCAAAACAGATGGCGCTCGCCCGCAACCTGGGTACCGAGTTCGACGCCGGGGCGCACGGTCCAGCGAGACATGCCTTCGGCCGCCGTTTCCACCTCGGCCTGCTGTGCCATGCAGGCCACGTGCACGCACAGCGCCATGGCAGCAAAAGAAAAAATGCGCGCACAGGATGTCATGGACGGCTCGGTGACTGCCGAAGCCGGCAGGTTCAGCCCATCATAGGCGAGGCTGCGTGAAAGTGCGACGAAAAGCGCTGCACGGCGCTCGCGCGCCTCCTTTCACTCCGATTCAGCCACGCCCGACCGCTGCAGGATGCTGATCTGGCCATCGGCTTCCAGAAACGCGAATTTCAGATCCTGCCGATCGCAGTCGGCCTCGCGCAGGGAACGCTCCAGGTCGCACAGCGGCACATGGTGCTTTCTGAGTACGTCCTCGAAAACCACGCCATCGCGTCCAATCAGCACCGGCCGCCCCTCGACCCACTGCTGCACGCGCGCGCTGCGCGCCGAGATCGCGGCCACCAGAACGTTGAGCGCAATCAGCGTCGCCGCAGACAGCAGACCGCCGCCCACCGAGGTTTCGTTGCCCGCAAGTCCGCTGGAGACCGACTCGCTGAGCAGCATCACCACCAGCAGATCAAACGGCGTGAACTGGCCCACCGTGCGCCGCCCCGAAAGCCGCACCAGAACCAGCAGCGCAAGGTAAACCACGCTGGCACGCACGGGCAGCTCCCACCAGGGGCCTTCCAACTGGAACATATGCATCTCCGGCAAATGAGGAAAGAAAAAGTTGCACGCAAAAGACGCTTCGCAGCCAACCCAGCCACTGTGGTCAACTGCGCGCGGCAGCGATGTAGGACTTGGGCCTCCCCGCAGTAGGCAGACTTCCTGACCTGATGGCCGTGCGGCCGGCTTCAAAATGGGCGCTCGCCTCCTAGAGAGACAGCGCGGTGCAGCGCATCGCTCATCGCCCAACGCTGCCCCCCTGCATCGCAGGGCCCGGGCCGCACATCCCATGACGCAAGGAAGAGGCCTTATGCCGGAACAAAGACTCGAAAACCCCGACGCTACCGACGCCCTGGGCTCCATGCCGTCGACCAACAGCCCCTCGTATGCGACCCACTCCGGCCTGCAGACCGCTTTTGACCATTTCGCCTCGCGCGTCACGCGCTGGGCCGGCTCGCCCACGATGTTCTGCCTGGCGCTTGGCGTGGTGCTGATCTGGGCGCTGACCGGGCCTGCCTTCAACTATTCGGAAAACTGGCAGCTGGTCATCAACACGCTGACCACCATCGTGACCTTCCTGATGGTGTTTCTGATCCAGCAAAGCCAGAACAAGGACAGCGTGGCCGTTCACCTCAAGCTCAACGAGCTGCTTGCTGCAAACCGCCACGCCAGCAACCGCATGATCGGCATCGAAGACCTCGACGAACAGGATCTGCGTGAAGTCGCCGACTTCTACACCCGCCTTGCCGACCGCGCAAAACAGGTGGGCAGCGACCGGCGCGCGTATTCGATCGACGACGAAGGCATGCCCGATAGACTGGACAGGGCCGTTTAGCCGCGCTGCAGACAGCAGCACCAGCCACCGGCCGGTATCAAGGCCCGCCTGCCGAGAACGACGCGTTGCTGACGAAGCCGCTGTCGGTCAGCGTGCGCAAAAACGCCACCAGATCGGCCTTGTCGGCCGCCGAAAGGCGGATCTGCGAGATGCGCGCGTCCTTGTACGGGTTGAGCCGGCCGTCGCCCGCATACAGCCCATTGCCCACCTCGCGCCCGCCCGCCGCATAGAAGTCGAGCACCGCCTCGAGCGTGGCCATGCTGCCGTCGTGCATGTAGGGTGCGGTGAGTTCTATGTTGCGCAGGCTGGCGGCGCGGAACCTGCCCATGTCCTGCCCCAGCTGCGAGATCTCATAGACGCCGCGATTGGGCTCGGGATAGGCGCCGGTTGCGCTGATGTTGAACAGCCCCGTGTTGTGAAACCGCGGAGCGCTCTGCACGCTGGCGGCCGTGCTGAACTGGTCGTTGAAATTGGGACTGCCGAGGCATTGCAGGCACTTGGCCTGGTCGCTGAAAAACAGCTGCATGCCGCGTGTTTCCTGCGCCGTCAGCTGGATCTTGCCCGCGACCGATTGGTCGTAACGGCTGTCGGCGGAAATCAGCGTGCGCTCGAACGCCGCAATGGCCTTGATGATGTTGTCCCAGCTGACCGGCTCGGCCTCCCCCGTGAACGCGGCTTTGAAGCGCGCCACATAGCTGGCATCGGCCTGAAAGCGCGCCAGCACTTCCTGGCGATTGCCATCGTTCACGCCCAGCTCGACCGGCTTGGTGCCGAAGATCGGCGTGAGCATCTGCTGCTCCAGCGTGCGCTGGTTTGGATCTGCCCAGTTCAAGGTGGTGCTGAAGGCCACGTTGGCCAGCGGCTGCGCATTGCGCGGATGGACTTCGCCGGTTGCGCCGCGCGAGAGCGCGCGGTTGTCGGTGAACGCGCTGGCCTGCGCATGGCAGCTGGCGCACGACTGCGTGCCATTGCCCGAGATGCGCGGGTCATGGAACAGCGCGCGGCCCAGCGTCACCTTGGACGGGCTCATGGGGTTGTCCACGGGAACGACCGGCGCGGAAAATCCGGCAGGCAGATTCCATTGCCAGGTTTCAACCACCGGTGGCGTCTGCGGCGGCGTGGAGCCACCGCCGCAGGCCGCCAGCAGTGTGCAGGCAGACCAGAGCGCCGCCGCGGCCATTGATTTCTTCTTTTGGGTAGTGGGTCTCATACAGGGGATCGGGGGTGGTTCTGGCATAGCGCTATTCATTTATATAATAGCGCTTTCATCCCCTGCGACAGCCCAGCAAAAGTCAGAGAGAAGCACATGCATATGAATTTCGGCACCGGCTCCCATCGAATCGCCAGCGGCCTGCGCCGCCTGTTTGTGCTGGGCGCGGCCAGCTCGTTGCTGGCGTTGTCGCTGTCGGCCTGCGGTGGCGCTGACGATGACGGAATCGATCGCGGCCCGACGACCCTGAGCCTGAGTGCCAAGCTCAACGGCGTGTACTGGGACAGGAGCGAAGCGCGCCTGTACCTGACCGACGACAGCGCCAACAACCTGCGTTCATGGGATGGCAAGCAGAGCTTCCCGGTGTTTGCGCCGCTCACGCCCGCGCCGGCCAGCGGCGCCACGCTGGGCCAGCTCACGCGCAGCGCCGACGGCTCGTTCTACACCACGCGTTTCGGCTTCGGCACGGACGGCGCGGTGGTCGCGGTGGCCAAGGACGGCAAGGCCGTCAACCTGTCGGGCACCGACGCGCTGCGCCGGCGCATAGGCATCACCACCACGCCGGATGGCGGTCTGATCGACGGCTGGTTCATCAAGGGCGGCGGCGGCGCGGTGAGTGAACTGAGCGTGAGCGGCGACAAGGCCGTCGAGCGCGAAATCATCACCGGCCTGGGCAAGCCCGTGGGACTTGCGGTGGCCGGCGACCAGCTGTTCGTGAGCGATCAGAACACCGGCAGCGTCCTGTCGTATTCGCTGAGCCAGGTGCGCAGGCAGCCTGCGACGCTGGCCCAGGGCAAGCTGCTGGCCACCTTCACCACGCTGGACGGCATCGATCTGATGACCGCCTCTCCCGATGGCAGCCTGTTCTTCGGCGGCAGCGGCGGCAAGCTGTTTCGCATCAGCGCCAAGGGCGAAACCAGCGTGCTGGTGAGCGGCTGGCCAAAGATGATGGGCATTGCCTACGACGAAGCCAACCGCCGCCTGTTCGTGGCGGTGGCGGCCGCGGATGCCAACAGCCAATCCAGCGTGCGCATCGTGCCCGTCAACTGACGCAAGTCGGGCGTATCGCCAGCCACCCTCGGGTGGCTTTTTCTTGCGTGTCCGGCACCGGCCCTGCCCGCCCTTGCTCAGGGCTTTGGCATCTGCGCGCAGGCCTGCTGCTGCTGCGCGGCCGGCATGCTTTTCCACTTCTGCGTGAATTCTGTCTTGTAGCCGGCGTACATGCGGTCGTACTCCGCGGGCGCCACCCCCATGTCCTTGATGGCCGCGGCGCGCTGCTGCGCCCGGCCGGTCTCGACACTGGCGGCGTTCTTGTGACCGCAGGCCAGCGCCATTTCATTGAGGCTTGCGGCCATGCGAATCACGCCGGGGTTCACCGCGTCCGCAGCGTTGTCGAGCGCCAAGGCGCTGGTTGCCATGGCGGCAGCCAGGGCCAGCCAGATTGCTTCTTTCATTGTTGCTCCTGTTGACGGATCAGCCTTGCGGCAGCATTGAAAAGGCGCCGCACGCAACGACACATGCCTGCGCCAACCTGGCCTACTGGCCGACGATTTCCTGCACCTGGCCCCAGGTGAATTCCTGGCCTTCGCTGGCAAAGTCCTGGTAGATATGCTCGCCTTTGAGCAGCAGGTCATCTATGCGCGCGACTTCACTGGGTTGCAGTTCGTACACCACGATGAAATCTCCGGCCGGATCCAGAGCACTGTCACCAAGATCCTCGCCCTCGTCGTGCAGCGCCTGTATCGCCTCCATTGGATCAGCGGCCTCCCCCATCCACTGAAGGTAACCCGGACCCGTATCAAAAATGGCGTAATGCATCAGTTGCTCCTGAGTACGTTGATTCCTCATGATAGGTCAGGCCCGAGGCAATGCATGTCGGCACAAATCCGATATGGCGGGTCACCCGAAGAAGCATAGCCGGCGGGCTGTAGCGAGAGGAATTGCCGCGCGTAATCCTGGCGCACCAAAGGAAAAAGCCCCAAGCGATTGCTCACTTGGGGCTTTAAGTCCTGGCGGAAACGGAGGGATTCGAACATCCGATGAGCAGTATTTGAGCGTATTCCAGCGTAGCTTTGCCCCTGAGCCGCTACGCTCCAGTACGCTGAAATTCGCTCGTTTAGGTTCACTTTTAGGTTCAGCCTGGGCCTGCTCGACTAGGGATTCAACCGGTCGATGCAGCACAATAACTGCCACTGGCAGAAAGAGTGCCGGCAGGAAGAAAAGACCGCGGATTTACTACGCTGAAGCGCACGAGGCCCTTATGTGGGATAGCAGGAAAGTCGACATATCTTGCACGAGCTCGGCAAGATTTTTGATCGGCCCGAAGACCTCTATCGACGCCATCGTGAGTGTAAAGGGTGGCATTAGCCCACCAGCCAAAACATCGCTCTCGCTTGGCATTGACCCTGCCTAAGCGAACACGCTATCTCAAACAAATGGCCTCAATACAACGCTGCGCTCAAAGTGCGCGGATTTTTTAACAATCGCTTACCATGTGACATGGACAAAGATGGGCAAAGACTGACCGAACCTGGACGTAAGCGCGGCGTCGGAAAAATGCTTTCGGACGCAGCGTTCCTTTTTCTGGCCATCAAGTACCTTTTTTACTCACCGCCGCCCCAACGCAGTGGTGTGGTGCAATTTCAGAAAATTTAATGGGCACATATCTTAAGAAGATGAGCGATTTTTTGAGTTTGCACAAAAAACAACCATTTAAAGAGACTAGATAAATAATATGAAATTAGAAATTAAAAAACGGGCGATTAGGTTCTCTGGACCGATTGCGCTGAGTCTGGGAATTTTGCTGACTGGCTGTGGTGGATCCTCTGAATCCACACCCGAGCCGAACCATTCTTTGCATTCGTCGCCACCGGTGGTGATCGATTGGTATACGCCCGCGGGTATGGCGTTCGGAAAAGGATACAGCTCAGTGTCGGGGGAGCTCGAGGGCACTTGCGTCAAAGGAACTGTCAACCCCCAGCCGATAGGAACCTTGTCGGCTAATTACGATATTCAAATCATTTCCGATTCTGCGCAGTTGGCTTCGTCGCTGGGAATTACTGCTGAGGCCTCCGTGGGTTTCGGCCTATTTTCCTCATCGGCCAAATCTTCCTATCTTCAAAGCCAGTCCTCAAACTCGTATTCAGTGTACGTTATTGTCCGCTCCGAGATCAGTGGCCCAGCGATCGTGCTGGCCGATGCCCGCATCATGAAACGCGACGAGGACCCTAGCGGACAAGATAATTACAACGCGCTAATAAATCAATATTTGGATTTCTACTCTAAATGCGGTGACAAATATCTTGCGGCAGCCACCACGGGCGCGACCTATCGAGGCATTATCAGACTCGACACCTCCAGCATTAGCGAGAAAAAAGAACTGGATTCCGAATTGAGGGCGAGGTACGGGTCTGCAACTGGCTCGGTGGATGTGAAAAAAGCAATCAGTCAAATCACAAGCCAGCACAACGTGCACATCAACGAATTTTACGATGGTGTCATACCAAATAGCTTCGCCACTGACTATCAGACGCTTTTGACAAATTCGGAGAACTTCCCTGCACTATTTGCCGCCCAATGTTCTGGGAAGTCAGTCGGCGGCACCCAACTGACATGCTTGAAGTCAGCTAACTTCCAAGATTATCAAACCCTATCGCTGGCGAAGGTCGATACCTCTGCGCTCAATAAGGCGAGTGCCAACATGCAGAAGTTGACGAACTATGCGATCGGCTACCAGATCAAGGTGAATGATTTCACCACAGCACAGCAGAATCCCTATCTATTTATCGACAGAAAGGAAGCTGTAAGCGCCATGTTGGCAGTGAGCCTTGAATCGCTCAGCAGGGTCAAGGAAACCCTTAAACGCTGTAGCCACGATGTCCGCGATTGTGTCGATGTTGCTACGCTCAAGCCGGCGTTGCCTGATCCTGCGACAGTACCATCGCCAAATCAAATTGATTTGGGAAAACCAACTAGCTGCTTGGATTACAAAAACAGGTATCAGGCATTCGGCTCGGTCCAGATGGAGAAGCCGTTGACCGATGCAAACTATCGTATGTATATTGGGGGCCAAACTGTGCGATCGTCCAACATCTGGTGTGCAGACATGAACTTAGCCGTGCCACTGGAATACATTTCGCTCGTCCAACCTAACACCTCGCGACGACGCCTGGCATTTGGCGCAGCTACCGACGTCACCGCTTGGAGCAAAGTGAGAATCGACCCCACCAACTTATTTATCGATCCCGTCGATTACCGCTTTGCGCGGCCCATTGAAGGAACCAGTACGATACTTTTTGGTTATGCTGGTGACTTTTCCAAAGATACAGCGACGCAGGGCAGCAATATCGTTTCATACGGTGATCTGCGTGGAACGAACTTCCAATTTTCAAACAGCATGAAAGTGACTACCGATAGCACTACCGGTGGCCGTGTCATGCGCGCGACCACACAGCAGATTGAACTGGTAGCGCCGCGGAACGGATTTACTGCATTTTCTGTCGGTCCAAACCAGGGATTGGCAGCTGTGCAGCTGGAGTTTTTTAATCCCTAGGCTGTTAGCATCGGAGGTGGTGGGACTCAGCGCTTCAATAGTCCCCTCCCGCCCTAGCCTTGCGCCGTATTGCTGTGCTGCATGTCTGCCTCGCGCCAGGTTGGGAGCTACGGCGCCGTCAGCGCGCCATAGCCTCGCTCGCCCCCCCCCGCCTCGGCAATGGGGGGTGGCGTCGGTGAATTAAGCGGGCGCTTGCAGTTCTCCAGCGCTGCGACAAGCTTCACCTCGTAGCCCTCGCGCCGGTCGATCTCGGCAAGGGACGCGCGCAGCAGGTCGAACGGGTCGGCGTTTTCGGCAAGGGCCTCGGTCGGCATGCTCGGCCGGTCCGGGGTGGGCTCGCGGCACTCCACGGGCACGGGCACCTTGACAATCTGGATCTCCACACGGGGCGGGATCGCGCAGCCGCCCAGTGCCAGCAGGCACAGCAGCAGTCCGGCGCGCATCATGGCTTGGCCCTCCCCTTCAGCCATGCCGACCCCAGCGCCTGGGCGCTCGCGCATGCATCGCCGGGCGCGGC